>CAKUKW010000066.1 GCA_934663885.1 uncultured Tidjanibacter sp. | reverse complement strand
TGCAGGGGCAGATAGCGTCGGCAAAGATACCGCTTTCGCGTATGATAAGCCCGGCGCTTTACTGGGTCATGTCAGCGGACGAGTTTACGCTGGATATTAATAACCCGGCAGAGCCGAAAATTTTAGTCGTAGGTAATAACCCCGATAGACAGAGTATATACGGGGCGGCGCTGGGGTTATATAATTCCCGTATAACGAAGCTCATTAACAAGAAAGGACAGCTTAAAAGCAGCGTCATAATCGACGAGTTACCCACGATTTACTTTCGCGGGCTTGACAATCTTATAGCCACCGCCCGGAGCAACAAGGTTGCCGTGCTTTTGGGCTTCCAGGACTTTAGCCAGCTAAAGCGGGATTACGGCGACAAGGAGGCCGCCGTAGTGATGAACACGGTAGGCAATATCTTTTCCGGGCAGGTCGTAGGCGACACGGCAAAAAACTTGTCCGACCGTTTCGGGAAAGCCCTTCAAAAGCGGCAGTCCATGACGATAAACCGCAACGATAAATCCACTTCGATAAGTACACAAATGGATAGCTTGATACCCGCGTCGAAAATATCAAATCTGACGCAGGGTATGTTTGTCGGAGCGGTGGCGGATAACTTTTCGGAGAGGATAGAGCAAAAGATTTTCCATGCCGAGATAGTGGTGGATAGCCAGCAGGTAGCCGCCGAAGAAAAGGCGTATAAGAAAATACCCGTCATTGCGGATTTTACCGACGAGCAGGGGGTGGATAGGATGAAGCAGCAGATACAGGAGAATTACGACCGTATCAAAGCCGAAGCCCGGCAGATTGTCGAGGACGAGATACAACGGATTAAAGACGATCCCGACCTTTGCCACCTGCTGCCGAAAGAGGAATAACGAAAAAGGGACTACGCAGAATATGAAGCGCAGTCCCTTTTCAATTAATACTATTTCACTTATTCCATAGACAACAGGAACATCCTCCGCTTCCCGGCCATATCTTTAACGACTTCCATTTCCATAATATTCGTCGTATTGTAATATGCCAGCGTCGAGCAGTTGCGCAGTAGCCGGTCGGTCAATTCGTCGATGTCGGCTTCCGCTGTGTCCGAAGGGATAATAATATTTTCAAAAAGGCTCTTGTCGGGTATCCTTGCGGCATATTGATCCGCTCCGATAAAAAGATAGCGGTCGGCGGACTGCCGGTGGAGCGACAGTGCATGTAAAAACTCCCGCTCGAAATATCCCCAAAAAGTGAAAACAAAAGTAGTGATCCCCCGCCGCCGGAGGTCGAACAGCCGGGAAATGAAAATGGCAAGGTGGTCGAAATCGCTCCGGCAGGTAGTATCGTTCTTGTTCAAATAGCCGATTACCAACGCCGTGGATTTCCTCTTAATCTGGTGCATCCGCAGGACGCATTCCAGGTCTAACAGCATGCTTTGTTGTAGTTTCATGGAACAAAAAAAGGACGCAGGTACAGCCTACACCCCGCCGTCCGGCCTTGCGAGCCTTAGTCGAAAGTAATAGACTGCCCTTACGCCCAAGCCAGCCCTGGCCTAAGTTAAGGCCAGGGCAGAGCATTGGACTGACAATCTTTATACCAATTCGACTATAAACCACCCCGGAGGATGTCGCAAGTTTTGACGGCGAATGATAATAAAGAGTGCTTGCCCTTATTTCATGGGATATAGCTATACCCCGTGTCCTGTATTACAAATATAACGGTTTTTTTAATTCACGCAGCTTAACAATGGTGAGAGGGTAAATAAAAAGGACGTAGATGCAACAGTCCCGCTTTCAGGTCTTCCGAACCCACACACGAAAAAAGTCGTTCTACGTCCAATGGTTGCTCCGACTGAAATCGAAGCATACCACCGGATGAACTTACTTTTATGCCGTGTGTTTGTCGCCGGGGCGACGGTTGCCGTTAGGCCGGAAGATTGAAAGCAGCATAAAGGTATTCCACCCTTATATTAAAATGTGATGCTTAGGGCATCAGCCATTATTTATTTACATAGCGGTAAGGTGTTGATTAATACCGTTCTCTCATTGCAATTATCATGCCCTTTTAGGAGAAAAAAGGCGCAATCCAGCCCCATTTGATTAGGTCTTGGGAACCTTCCCCGGAAAGCCGTCATGCGCCATATTACCGCTACGCGAAAATACCAGCACAGACATCGCTTTTCTCCAGGAACAAACACCCGTCTCCGGGGCCCAAGTTTATCAAATGGATGAAGTGAAGCCTAAATAGTTATCACAAATATAAGAATTATTACGGCATTGTTAAAATTGCCTGCAAAACAGACACATATCTGCCATCCGCCGGGTTCATTATTTTTATACGTTCATTGCCGGTAACGGCTTTCAGATAGTCCGCAAAAATCTTTTCCGACGCCACTCCCGGACACAAGCTGCCGCCGTCTTAAAACCTTGCAATCAGTCCATTACTTCGGTTTACCTTCGTTCTGCATTAATAGTAATGCAGAATTAAAAACCATTTTCATTATGGCAAAACAAAGCAAGAAAGACGAGCCTTTAGTGTTACTATCTATCGGCGCGGACGGCAATCTGAAAGTCGTTGCCGGGATGAACAAGGACGGAACATTTAATACCGTCAATCCCACAAAAGAGAACTCGGACAAATTCTTTGAAATTAACTCCAACGGCAACCCGCTGGAAAATTTCATGCAGAAGTTTTCCGGGCAGTATGAACACCCCTCGCATATCGGACTGTATGCGGTGGCGGCAAGCGCGGTCGATAAGATTTCCGCCTTTCTCGACAAAATTATCCGGGTTAATCCTGATGATAAGGTACTCGATCCTTATAAGGTTAAGCCCGCAGGCGAAGCACAGGAGCAGCCACAGGGGAAGTACCAACCGCTCGACCTTAATAAAGTCGATTGGAAAGAGGCCGAAAAGCTGGGTATCTCCGGCGACGATCTGCGCGACACACTCAAAGCAATGGCCTACGGCCATAAATCCCCCGGTCTGGTCGATATTAAGGCGAACATCGACGGGCAGGATATTACCGTCAAAGCCCGCCTGTCCCTGGAGCAACAGCCTGACGGCTCTATCAAAATTCAAACCCACCCCAAACAGGAGCAGCCCGATTTCAATAAGCCGTTTATGGGCGTGAAGTTTACCGACGAGGATATAAAGCAATTCCAGCAGACGGGTAACGGTGGCCGGGTATTCGACCTGGAGCCTGTACCGGGCGGCGAAAAAGTGCCGTCGCTCGTTTCGCTCGACAAGCTGACTAACCGCTTCGAGGCTATGGCAGTGGCCGATATTAATATACCGCAGACCTTGAAGAACGCCCCGCTTTCCGATGATCAACAGAAAGCGCTCGGACGCGGCGAGGGCATCCTGGTCGAGGGTATGGATAAGAAGGTAAAGCCCGGCGAAGAACCGTCCAAAATCGACCGCATTATCCAGTACAATGCCGCTAACCGCAATTTCGATTTCCGGTTTACCCCGGAACAGATAGAGCAGCACCGCCAGGATCGGCAGACAAAGCAGGAACAGAGCGGAGAGGATAAACCGCTTAAAGCCCGTAAGGTCGGCGATATATGGGTGCGCCCCACTCAGGGCGGCGTAGAACTTTCCCGCGACCAATTCAAAAAGCTATGCGAGGGTACGCCTGTTTGGGTGGAAGGTATGCAGAAACAACAGCCCAAACAGCAGGAAGGAGCGCAGCAGGTAGAGGCCACCGACAAGAAAGGGCAGAAATACAATGCCTGGGTATGGCCTGACCCACAGAAAGGCCACGTCCGCCATACCTCAAAGCATCCCGACCAGGTGCGGGCGATTGAAGCGAAGCAAGCCGCAAAAGAGGGTCAGAACGTAAAACCCGCCGACGGCCATAAGATACAGGTAGCCGTGAATAATGACGGTAAAACCAACGAATCGACCAAGCACGCCCAGGGTAAGGGCGAGGCGTTGAAGTCCGGGCAGACTAATCCCACTGCCAAACAGGACGAGAAGAAGAAACAGAGCCAGCAGCAAAGGCAGTCCCCGGCGACTCCGAAGAAAGGTAAAAGTAAAGGCGTAAGGGGCTTGTAATCCGATTTTTCAAACCACTAAAAAAATCAAAGATGAAAGTTATAATAGCAGAAAAGCCCAGTGTTGCGCGAGATATTGCCAGCGTTTTAGGCGTAACCAACAAGCAAGACGGATTTATTGAAGGTAACGGGTATGCCGTTACGTGGGCGTTCGGCCATCTGGTCGGGCTTGCCATGCCCGAAGCCTACGGCTTTACGGGCTTCCAACGTGAAAACCTGCCGATACTCCCCAAGGAGTTTACCCTCGTACCCCGCCAGGTAAAGGAAGGTAAAGAGTATAAAGCAGACCCCGGCGCACTCAAACAGCTAAAGGTTATTAAAGACCTGTTCAGCCGCGCCGATGAAATTATAGTAGCCACCGATGCGGGACGCGAAGGGGAGTTAATATTTCGCTACATATATGATTATACAGGATGCCGCACCCCGTTCCGCCGTCTGTGGATAAGCTCACTTACCGACCGTGCTATCCGCGACGGCTTCCAAAGCCTTCGTCCAGGGAGCGATTACGATAACCTGTATTATTCCGCCAAAGCCCGCAGTCAGGCGGATTGGATAGTCGGCATAAATGCCTCGCAAGCGCTTTCCATTATGGCAGGGTACGGCGTTTGGTCCCTCGGAAGGGTACAGACCCCGACCCTCGCTATGATCTGCTCGCGCTACTTGGAGAATAAGGATTTTAAGCCGCAAACTTATTTCCGCCTGAAGGTACATACAGCGAAGGACGCAACGGCTTTTGCAGTCCTTTCCGCTGATAAATTCGTTACCCGGACTATTGCCGAAGAAGTTGCGGCACAGGTCAAAGCCGACGGATCGGTAACGGTTACGGGCGTGGAACGTAAGGAAGTCCACCAGGAGCCACCCCTGTTATACGACCTTACCGCCTTGCAGAAGGACGCCAACAAAAGGCACAGCTTTTCGGCGGACAAGACGCTGACAATAGCCCAGGCGTTGTATGAAAAAAAGATGATTTCATACCCGCGTACAGGCTCCCGGTATATTTCCGCCGACGTACTGGAGGAAATACCGCACCTGATCGCAACGCTTCGGGCACACCCGAAATTCGGAGCGTATATCGACGCCCGGTACGATACTTCGCTTAATACCCGTCCGGTGGACGATACCAAAGTAACCGACCACCATGCGCTGATTATTACGGAAGATCCCGCTTCGGGATTATCCGCCGATGAACAGCTTATTTACGATATGGTTGCCGGGCGTATGCTTGAAGCCTTCGGAGAGCGTTGCACCAAAGAGAACACCGCCGTAACGCTTGACGCTGGCGGCGCACACTTTGTCGCAAAGGGCAGTATAATGTTACATCCCGGCTGGCGTAATGTTTGGGGAGCCAACCAGGAAGAAACAGCGGATGAGGATTTAACCGTACTGCCCGATTTGACGGAAGGCGATAAGCTGGCCGTCCGTGATACGGAGGTGCAGGAGAGGCAGACCAAACCGAAGCCCCTGCACACGGAAGCCTCCCTGCTTTCTGCAATGGAAATGCCGTGCCAACGAGGGCAGAGCGAACGAAGTTCAGCTATGCCGAGTGCAGCCGGTATTGCCGGAACGGAATCGGCAGGCAAAGAGGTGGAAAACGAAGAAGAACGCGAAGCCATGAAGGACGCAGGGATAGGAACACCCGCGACAAGGGCAGCAATTATCGAAACCCTGTTTTCCCGTGAGTATATCGTGCGAGAGAACCGACGCCAAGCCGAGAGCAATAGAGCTGGCTCTAATTGCCGAGGCGCGAAGGAGGAAGGCGGAGCCAAAAAAGCACTTGTACCCACGAATAAAGGACTTACCGTTTATCTGGCTGTCCGGGAAAAGAAGATAGCCGACGTTGCCATGACCGGGCAATGGGAACACGCCCTTTCTAAAATAGGCACGGGCGAAATGGACGCGGCCACCTTCCACCGCTCAATAGAGGTTTACGCCGCACAAATTACGTCCGAGTTACTGGATATGCCTTTCGAGAGGCAGGATAACCGCCAGTCCTGCCCCTGTCCAAAATGCAATAGCGGAAACGTGGTTATTTACGCAAAGGTCGCCAAGTGTAATAACGAAGCATGCGGTCTTACCATTTGGCGCACCATTGCGAAAAAGGAATTATCCGATACGCAGATTATGTCGCTACTGATGAACGGCACGACCGGAATTATTAAGGGCTTTGTAAGCAGTAAGACGGGCAGCACGTTCGAGGCCGCAGTAAAATTCGATGCCGATTATAAAGCCGTTTTCGAGTTCGAGAATAAGAAAGGCGGCAAGGGCAAGAAAGGTAAATCCAGGTAAATCACTATCTTTGCCACTGAAAAAGTCTTTGAGGTTATTGCAGATAGGGATGTTTGCTTTTAACTTCTTTGATTTTTTTAGTGGTGGCGTCCGGGGCCGTGGCTCCGGACGCTTTTTATTATATAAAACATCCCGCCTTATCTCTCGACTGTGGCGGGACGCTGATAAAAAACAAAAAGAAATTTACTGCCCGGAATCTCCTTCGATTTCTTCTCCCGGCTCTCCCTTGATAAAATGCGACTTTATAAACGCATCTACGTCGCTTTCCTTGTAATAAGTCTTATGGTAAATAGTCTGGTAGGGCAGTTCGCCCGAAGAACGGTAACGCTGTAATGTGCGCTTACTGATATGCAACAGTTGGCATACGTCCTGATTGTCCAGGAGCCTTTCGCCGTCCAAAAAATTATATCTCCCCGACATCTTTTCTAAATTATTATCCAGGTGGTCGAAGCGTCCCATGAAACGCTCGAACCATTCCTGCATCCAGTTCATTAAATCGTTATCTCCCATATCGCAAGCCTCCTATCTCTTTCCTTTATTTGTATTCCCCTTGCGCCGCTCTTGATACTCCCGATGCACCCGGAGCAAATCGGCCTCCTGCCTGTATTTACTTACAACCACCCGCCCGGTAATTAGACGCTGTATCTCCTGGAGCGTATAACGCGCCTTACCGCCCCGGATAGAATAGGTTATATCTCCATTGGAGCGCAGACGTTGGAGTGTCCGCTGGCTTATTTCCAAAATCTCGGCTGCTTCTTCGTTACCTATCCATATCTCCGACGGGTCGGCAGGCGGTGCTGCTTCTTTTTCGGATTGTTCTTTGATATAGTTATAAACACGGTCGATTTTGCGCACCAGTGTTTTATATGCCTCCGAATCCATAGTAACCACTTTCATAAGCACTGTTTTTTATAACAATGCTGCAAAGTTCGGAGGATTGTAAATAACTGATAAGCAGGCTGGGTATGTTTTTTTTACGGATGCACCTCAAAGGGGCACAGGGAGGGGAAATGACCGCCGGTATTTTTAGGAACGATGACCTTTTTGCGATTGAAAAATAGGGTGTCGTTATCGGCGGGAGGATTGGAAAGTCTTATAAATAAAGGACTTTAGTTTTAGAGCGGGAGTAGCGGGGAAAATCCAAAAAATATTTATGCGACAAAAAATTATCTTTTTCTTTCGTTGCCGCGCTTCATACGTTGAAGCAGGGCGTCTTTCAAAGCATCCAGAAAGGGCGTCGGGTCATTGCGTGTCCGCATTTCGGCGAATGTAGCCGAGTAATTACCCAAATCGACACCCATTAATTTCTGAACAACGACCACTACCCGTTTTAGGGGTATTTTGCCGAAAACCCGGTAGGAATCCAGCGCGTAAAGCAGTTCTATAAGGAATATCTTTTTTGTGTTCCAGGGCAGTTGCGCTTTTTCTTCGGGCGGCCGCTCCAGTTCGTCCAGTTGCGATTTCAGCATGATCTCCAGTTGCTCGTTAGCGAGCATCTTGGCCAGTTTATAGTCGCAGTTGGTGGAATATTTAGGTTCCCGTTCGCTCATGTTTGGCTCCAGATATTGATGCCCCATCATAAATTTATCACGGGTGAAGTAGCATACGTCGTTATGCGTCGATCCCAGGCGGTAGTAGCTGTAAAATTCCGGTCGCCGGTCGATATAATCCTGCAAGTTTTCGAGTTCCCTGTTCAGGTACTCCCTTTGGGTGGCCGTGCCGCCCACGGGTCGGTTCATCTCGATATTATAGACCTGGCAATGGTAGATAAGCTGCGCTACCAGCGCGGGTTTTGCGTGCTTGAAAAACCAGATTTCTTCCTCCTCGCTCCCAAACTGATAGCTGATTACGAAAGTTTTAAGGTTGGCATTGGCCTCTGCAAGAACAAGGGCGCACGAGTACGCCCTTTTCAATGTGTCTTTTTCGCTATGTTCTATCTGGCGTATTTTTGCCGCCGTTTCCTTTTGCAAACCCCGGAAAAAATCGGTTAATGTCATAATCGTTTTCTTTTTATTTCATTCGGATTCATTTTTTAGTCCGACCCTATTTAGACAGCAAACCCCTCCCAAGTGATGCGGGAGAGGTTCGCACGGTCTTATCACTTGCGTTGATCGGCCTCCACGTTACCGCGATCAACGGTTATGCTTTATCCCCTCTTTCTTGTTTTTCGCCCGCCGCAGGGCTTTGGGATGCCCTGCGGGTATGGGCGTTCGTATTCTCAGGCAGCGAATGCGGGCGACGAGCGTGCTTAATTAGTACCTTCTCTTCGCCCGGTGTTAATAGCTTGCCCCGGCAGAGGGAGTAAACTCCCTCCTGCGCACGGCTTATCGCAATTATTCTGCGACGCAGCGGACGGAGAAGCCGTAGGCGCGGCTGCTGGCGTGCGTGCCCCCGGAAGTACTCGAGAGGACGTTGTAGTGGTAGCTGAGCGGGCCCGTGCTCATAGTAGCAGACCAGTAGCCGCCCGAGCTACCTACGTAGCGAATCACCTGGCCATAGGTAGGGCGATAACCAGCGGCGGGATAAAAATGATCGAGAGAAGAAGTGCCGTTCACACCATTGAATACTCGCCCCATATCAGTAAATTCGCCCCAATCGCTTGCGTTGCCCCAACTGTTCGTGCCGTAGAGCGAGACAGGCGGCACTCTCCACCCCGGAGGGCAGGGGTCATAAATGGTTTTTCCACCCCACATGCCGCTCCATGACGGGTTTTTTTCGCCTGGTACGCTCACCGAGCCGTAATATGTATCGGAATTAACAGCGTAACTAAGCGGATTCATAGCCAAACCCGCAAACGTGGTATATTCGCCTGTGGGGTTGGCGTTGGTCGGTGTATTGCCGCCGTCCTGTGTGTAATATTGCTGAATATTATTCGAACCGTCCGTACCGTCCGAGCCGGGGAAAGCGTCCTTGCGCCCCCACTGATAGAAAAGACCGTTCCTGCCGCCGGGCTGGTAGGAGCC
>CAKUKW010000065.1 GCA_934663885.1 uncultured Tidjanibacter sp. | reverse complement strand
CTTCCGTATCATGGGGTTCGAAATACTGGAAGACTACAAGCAGGGGGCCGTAGACGGTTACTGGCTGAACGAAAAATCTCTTGCCGAACTGGAGCTGGAACCGGGCGCGCTGAACTTCCGTATGTGGGAAGAGGGCGACCCCATCCCCATTATGGGCATCCTCAAGAACTTCAAGCTCGGGGATATGACATACCACGAGGTCGACCCGGTGCTCCTGCATATATTCAGGGATAACAATTTCTGGCCGTGGCAGTTCCTGATAAAATACGAAGGCGACGGCGAACAGGTGTACAACGACATTAAAAACATTTACGAGGAGCTTACCGGGCTGGATTTCAATATCGACGGCACGTTCATAGTAAAAGAAATGGAGGAAAGGTATGCCGGCCAGAAACGGATACTCAATATAGTGACGATATTTACTATAATCGGCATACTTATTTCAATGCTCGGATTAATTGCGATGTCCACCTATTTCATCCAGCAGAGGGCGAGCGAAATAGCTGTCAGGAAAGTGTTCGGCTCCACGCGAGGGGAAGTTTTCCGTAAACTGGTATTCAATTTCCTAAAACTGGTTTTGATAGCTTTCGTGATTGCCGCCCCGCTGATATTCTTCCTTATGCGCCGGTGGTTGTCCGATTACAGTTACCGCATCGACCTCAATCCGCTGATATTCCTGGCTGCGGGACTGCTCGCGCTCATTATAGCCGCTATAACCGTATCGTGGCAAAGCGCCCGCGCGGCAAACAGGAATCCCATCGATTCGATAAGGAACGAACAATAAACTTATATACGCATGAAAAATATAGGATATGCGCTGCGCTACCTTGTAAAAACGCTGGGAAGCAACATAATAAGGATTATATCTATCACACTCGGCCTGTCCATAGGATTGCTGGTGTTCTCCTTCGTGGCTTTCGAGGCATCCTTCGACCGTTTCATTCCCGACAAAGAAAGGGTATACCAGATATGGAACAACTATAACATCGACGGGATGCAGGGTAATTCGTCCCAGTTATACGGTACTATAGCCCCGGCCGTGATGGAGGAATTCCCGCAGGTCGAGGCTGCTACCAGATACATAGTAGTGGGAAACAGTATAGTTTATGGCGAAAGCACTTTCTCCTGCAAGGGCCTGTACGCCGACTCGATGTTCTTCGACGTACTCGATTATGGGGTGATTATAGGCGACCCTCGCAAAATACTGGCGGACAGGAGCCAGGTAATGCTCTCCGAATCAACCTCAAAAGCCATTTTCGGCGACCGGGACCCGATAGGTGAGGTGATAACCATGAAGGCGACGAAGGAATATCCCCTGACCGTAGCCGGTATATTCAGGGATATCCCGCGCAACACCCAGATAGATAAGTTCGAAATGATCTGTTCCTTCGAACTGGCCTCGGACTTCTTTTATACCGGCTGGAACGGAGGAGACAGTTTTGATACTTTCATTAAGCTGCGAAAAGGCTCCCGCATTGAAGAAGTCGAGGCCGACATGGACAGGTTTATCGACAAATACGGGATGCGGGATATGATGGCGGAGTGGAATATGAAGTATTTCTTCACCCCGCTCGAAAAGTCCTACAAAACTTCTATGGAGGAGACCGACCTGGCTCCCATCGTAATAGCCATCGGATTGCTGACCCTCTTCATTGCGGCGATGAATTATATACTGGTATCTATCTCTCTGCTTTTCAAAAGGGGTAAAACCATGGCTATGCTCAAATGCAACGGCGCCACGCGTAAGGATATATTCGGAATCTTCATGTACGAAACGCTTTTCATACTCCTGATATCGCTGCTTCTCTCCGTCCCGATCATCTTCTCGTTCGACGGGATGCTCGTAAACCTGGCCGAGATATCTGTTAAAGACCTTTTTACGTGGGACAGGATATGGGCCCCGGGGCTGGTGATAATAGGTATGTTCGCTTTCACGGGAATAGTGACATCCAATATTTTCGCGGCCGTCCCCGTGAACATCGCTTTCAGGGGCTCCTTCACGGGCCGCAGCTGGTGGAAAAAGATACTCCTTTTCATACAGCTGACCGTCGTTACGCTTGCCGTCACGCTTCTTTTTATTTCGTTGCGGCAGTTTAACCTGCTCTCCAACGGGGATTACGGATACAATAAGGATAACCTGCTCTTTACCTCGTTCGTAGGCACTCCCGCCCAGCAGCAAACCATTAAGGACGAGCTCTCTGCCATGCCGGAAGTGGTTTCTGTAGGTGCCGGGGACAGCATGCCTATCTGGGGATACAGCGGACAGCCCGCCTTCGACGAGAACACCAAGGAACTGCTTTTCTCCTGCCGTTACGGACTTATAGATTATAATTATATTCCCACTAGGGAAATGAGTGTTGTGGAAGGCCGCAATTTCACTTCCGACGACGGAGGGGACAAGGTCATAGTCAACGAAGAGTACGTGCGGCTTCGAGGCTGGCCGGAAGGAACGGCGGTGGGAAGGAACATCATCGACGAGGACGGACCCAACCCCGTTTTATATACCGTTATCGGAGTGATACGGGACTTCTGGATGCAATACGGCGGACAGATTCTGCCGATTGTTTACCATAATACGAAGGAATACTTCTATAAAGAAGAGGCGAGGTACCGCAGCGGTTACGTGATGATGAGGGTCAATAAGGTGACCCCCGAAACGATATCCGGTATCGAGCGTAAGCTGGAGGCGTTTTTCCCGGGGAGCGAAACAAAGGTACAGTCTTTCGATTATTATTTCCAGCACAACATCAGTTCACCCAAAATCATCCGGAACCTCACGCTTATGGCCTCCATAGCCATGCTGCTCATAGCCCTGACCGGACTCGTCGGATATGTCAACGACGAGATAAACCGCAAGAGCAAGCAGATAGCTATCCGCAAGGTCAACGGTGCCAGGAGGAAAGATATCCTGTCGCTGATCGCCCGCGACGCGGCCATAATAACCCTGCCGGCCGTAATAGCAGGGGGCGTGTGCGCCTACTTGCTGGGCAAGGGTATGCTGGCGACCTTCGCACAGAAGACCCCGCTCCACTGGTGGATCTTCGTACTGGGAGCGCTCATAGTAGCAGGCATAGTGTTCGCGGTCGAATTTATCCGCACATGGAAAATAGCGGGCAGCAACCCTATAGATATGATAAAAACCGAATAATAACGAAGCCGATAATAATAAAATATAACTAATAAATTTTAACCATTAAATTTTTTAAAGCCATGATGCTAAAAGTAGAAAACCTTAGAAAAGTATTCCGTACCGAGGAAATAGAGACCATCGCCCTCAACGGAGTTTCGTTCGAAGTCAAACAAGGCGAATTCGTAGCCGTAATGGGTCCCTCGGGATGCGGCAAATCCACGCTCCTGAATATATTAGGGCTGCTCGACAACCCGACCGGCGGCAGCTATATGCTGCTCGGCAATGAAGTTGCCAAATTCAGGGAAAAAGACCGTACCCTTTTCCGTAAAGGAAATATCGGGTTCGTGTTCCAGAGCTTCAACCTCATAGACGAACTGAACGTTTACGAGAATGTGGAGCTTCCGCTTATTTACATGCGTATCAAAGCGACCGAGCGCAAGCAGATGGTGAACGACATCCTCCGCAGGATGAACATAAGCCACCGTGCCAGCCACTTCCCGCAGCAGCTCTCCGGAGGACAGCAGCAGAGGGTCGCCATAGCCAGGGCGGTCGTAGCAAATCCCAAGCTGATACTCGCCGACGAGCCTACCGGTAACCTCGATTCCAAGAACGGTAAGGAGGTAATGGATCTGCTCTCGGAATTGAACAAGGAAGGAACCACCATCATAATGGTTACCCACTCCCAACACGACTCGTCGTATGCCCACAGGGTATTGAACATGTTCGACGGCGAACTCGTAAAAGATGTTAAGAATTTGATGTAACACCCACCCGGGCATTTCCATGTGCCCATAACTCAGACGAATTGTTTTAGCTGACCGCCGGGATTTTTTCCGGCGGTTTTTTGTTTGCAGTTGTGAAGAATACGTACTTATGCGCGTTTTGGTTCAAAAACATTACTTTTGTATACTCTTGGCCACTTACCAGACATTAAATGAGAACACCGGCGATTTTCCTCTGCATACTGTCTTTGCACCTATTGTTTGCCCCGGGTAATTCCTGTGCGCAGCGACTTGAGACAACCGGTTATCCCGACCTTGATCTCTTTTATGACAGGGTCGAAGCTAACGTCCACGATGATATAATCTCCCGCAAGCGGGAAATTATGAGGACGATCCCTCTCGAGGAAGTAGTCCGTAACTATGCGGAAAAAGGATTTATCAATGTATTCCAGGATCTCATATGGCTCGATGACTATTTCTGGAATGTTGTTTCCGAATACCCAGAGGACGAATACGAAGGCATACTCGAACGGATGAGGCAAATCGCCGCGCAGTACAAGAGTCCGACCCTCGACGCCGAGTTGGAATTCCTGCGGGGATATATTATGAAAGTTACCGATGAAGAAACTTATTCCCGCTCGATAAAAATCCTGGAAAATGTTGCCAGGCAGGCCCGCAGGAAGAAGGACAAACACATGGAACTGCGGGCCATAGGCGAAATGTGGCACAAAAGCCTTTACTCGGGGCATCTTACCGAATATTTTTATTATGCCGGGCTGCTGTCGAAAGGCCTGGAGGAAGTGGATAATTCCTACCCTTACAAATACAGGGACTATTTCCGGTTAGGAATGTGTTATTACCTTACTAATGAGTACGAAAAGGCCCTACCCTACCTGCGAAAGGCGTTACATAACGAGCCGACATATTTCCAGGACGAAACCAACATTCAGGCACGCAACTATCTGGCCAGCTATTATTCGAGGGTCGAAGTAAATCTGGACTCGGCCGAATATTATCAGCGTGCCATCCTGCAATTGGATGAATCGGTAGAGAAACAACCTCCTCAACTTGGCATAGCGATTACAAATCTCGGCAGGATAGCCATGAAGCGCGGCGAATGGGACAAAGCGATAGCCATGTTGGAGGCCGGAAAAAAACTGATGCTCGGCTATACCGCCGGAGAGGCGGCTTTCGTGGGCGGTATATATGTTTCACTGGGGATATCGTATCTGGAAACAGGGAGAGTAGATAAACTTCCGGGCATTATCGACAGCGCCCGCATGTATATGGAAAGCCATTGGATAAAAGACCTGGGGAAGAACGACCTTTTCGACCTTATGGCGCGCTACCATGCACGCATTGGCAACGGAGAGCTGTCGTCTGCTTATCTCGACTCCATGCATGTCCATATAAAAAAGTCAGACATGACCCGAAGTTCAAACATGATGGCCCGGGGGGAACAGAGGCTTCACGATATGGAAAAGCAACTTCTCGACGAAAAGATAGAGAAACAGCGCCATACCATATTCCTCGTTTCGCTCCTGCTCATGATTTCTATAACCGCGGCGGTAGTCGTTATCCGTCTTTACCGTAAAAAAAGGGACGCCCACAGGGTATTGGCCGAGAAGGCACGGTACTGGGCCGACGGAAATACGGCACAGGCTGAAACGGATTCCGGGCGCGATGACAATCCGGATTCGGTAGAGTCGCAGCTTTCCTCCGCTGCTTTACCTTCAAAAGAGGACGAAAATGTAATTGCCATACTGGACGGCATCATGAATGAGAAAAAAGTATACGCCGATCCCTCGCTTACCCTTGAAAAGCTCGCCGATATTGCCAATATTCAGAGGCATCTGCTTTCACGCGCGATTAACCGAACTACAGGCAAGAATTTCAGCCAGTATATCAATGAATACCGGGTAAAGGAGGCAATCAGGGTCATGTCATCACCTGCGAGGAACGGCATCTATATCGACGAATTGTATGAACGGGTTGGCTTCAACAGCCGTACCTCCTTTTACAGGGTATTCAAGCAGATCACCGGGCTTTCGCCCAGCGATTTCAGGAAGAGCAGGAAATAGATGGCATAAATTGTCATTTATTTACCGCCGTGATTTCCATACGGGTAGTGTAAAAAAATGTTTCAAATTATAAAATGGGACTTTCCGAGGGGTCCCGTTTTTTATTTTTGCCTATACCGGTTCTATGGTGTAAAGGCGATTTGAGCATGTGCCGTATTACCCCAGGCCTTTTTTCCTGGAACAACAGACCAAATCACATAAAAAACATAAAAAATGAAAAAGTTACTTACTATTATTTTGTCATCCGTTATTTTATTGCTGTCCGCAGGCTGTGGAAACGGCCAGATTCCGGATCCCGAACCCGAGGGATCGGTTCTGGTCGTGGGCACTACGGTCTGGGTTACGACCGTCTTGCCGGGTACCGTGGAGGGATTGATCACGGATGCGGAGGTGGATATGGAATCCATGGAGACTCTCAGGGTTTCAGGCTTTATAGACAAACGCGATTTCGTTTTTGCGAACGACTCCAAGGTCGCCTCTATTGATTTCAGTGGATCGAGGGTTATGGCCTATGAAGATTATCCCGCCGATGCAATACCCTCCAAGGCATTTTATTTTAACATGAATCTTGAACTCTTTAAGTGGCCCGTGGGCATTACCAGTATCGGTAACGAATCTTTTAACTTCTGTGTTTATGCCGGTTTTGGCCAAACGGGTAATATCATTATACCCGAAGGAGTGATTGAAATTGGCGAATATGCTTTTATGCACAACGTCAGTGAAGGAAGTCTGGTGTTGCCTTCGACACTGAAAACACTGGCAGATGGTGCGTTTTGGAATTGCCGGATCGGAAGCAGGCTGATCCTTCCGCAGGGACTGGAAACTATCGGCTACGCCGCGTTCTATTTTTGTAAGAATTTAACCGGCCCCCTTGAATTACCATCCACTTTGACGAGTTTAGGCTCTTCGGCATTCTGGGGTACCGGCATAAATGGGCATATTACCTTTCCGGAGAGCCTCGAAACGCTCCCTAACACATTATTCCATGTCTGCCCCATAACATCGGTTACTTTCCATGAGAAAATTCGCTCCATAGGCGTATCTGCATTTTACGGGACGGCGTTGAGCGGTGATGTCGTAATTCCCGCGAGTGTGGAATCGATTGGCTGGGGGGCTTTTTTCGATACTAACCTGAGCGGATTTTACGTGAAGTGGAGCGACCCGATAGAATATACAAATGACATGTTGGAAAACGGTATTACCGTATATGTCCCGCAAGGCAGGAAATCAGAGTACGAAGTTGCCGAGGGATGGAAAGAACACCCAATAGCCGAATATACCGAGTTGCCGTAAGACGGATAGCCGGAAAATATATTACTGAAAGAACAACAAAACAACTAAACCAACCAATTCTATTTTATGGAAAATTTATCGAAAAGCCAGGTGCAGGCTGCACTTGACGTTATTTTACAGTATGCGCCGGAAGAAGCCCAGAATATTGAAATGTTCAAGCCCGAGATTATCGATCTTATTACGAGTAATGCCGCCCCGGCCACTAATTCCATCCTCTCAACCGTTCAGTACGCCTCTGTTATCACACCCGAAATGGTCATGGCTGAAAACGATATGCTCACCCCATGTATGAAAGCCGTAGGAGTGGTAGTTGTCGACGTCGTATTTATTGTGATAGGACTTGTGGGAATACATGCCAAAGCGACGGATAAAGCCGCCTTATACATTATCAAGGGTATCCCTGATAATGCTTTTATAGGTCTGCGGCGTGCAATGGCCGCGATTCAGCGTGCAGAAGGCATTATCGACAACGGAAAAGCGTTAGCTTCATTTTTCGGTGCCCTTTACAAAATGGGCTGCCTGAGAATGTTCTTCCAGTACCTCAAGAACGAAATGCGCTGGTGGGAATGGCTCAAGACGGCTATCATCTGTATCGCCCAGATAATTGCCTGGGTAGCGACAGAATGCGTAGCGCTCGCCGCCGAGATAGCATTATGCGTGATGCAGGTGGAGCAGACAGTGGAAGATGTGGTAAAAGCCGTCAACACATGCAGGTCCGACAGCAACGTTTTGCTGGCCGAACCCTGCTGAGCGTGAAATTGGCAAGGTGAACAAACCGGACCCCGGCTTTAATATTGCCGGGGTCTTGTTTTTGTTGAAATCACAGCACCATACCATCTAAAGTAAGGTTTAAATAAACCCGTATGAAATGGTTTTGCAAAGAACCGTTATAGAATTATGTGAAATATTTGGTGTTACGGGGAAAAAGTTTACATTTGCACCCGTAAACTCATTTTTGAAGGGGTGCCTTAATACAAGGGCTGAGATTATACCCATTGACCTGATCCGGATAATGCCGGCGTAGGGAACGAGGCTTCCGCGTAAGCAGTTTCAATGTAACCTTCACGATGAAATAACGGGCCCGCACTGCAGGCGGCCCACATTTTTTATTATCGTGGCGTTACATGAAAGAGTGGATCACCGGAGGTTTCGGCAGGAAAGATGCCCCTTTTCTGTTCTTAACCAAATTTTTATGAAAAAACTTTACAGTTTCACTGCGGCCGCGCTATCATTGGCGCTATCCGTATCTAACGTGTCCGCGCAGGACTCGAATGTAAATCGGCAGGAAAAAGCCGATTCTATCAAGACCCTCCAGATGGACGGCATCCAGGTTTCGGCCACAAGAGCCGGCTCCACCACACCGGTGGCCTATTCCGACCTTTCAAAGGGACAGCTGTCCAAAGTCAACAACGGACAGGACATACCCTACCTGCTGACCCTGACCCCCTCGGTAGTGGCGACTTCAGACGCGGGAACGGGTATAGGCTACACAGGCGTACGAATCAGGGGCGTCGACGCCACCCGTATTAACGTCACTTCCAACGGCATACCGCTCAACGACGCCGAAAGCCATTCTCTCTACTGGGTCAATATGCCAGACTTCGCATCCTCTGTCGAAGACATACAGGTACAGCGCGGGGTCGGCACATCGACTAACGGCTCGGGAGCATTCGGCGGCAGCATAAACCTCAGGACGGAGCCACTGGGCTTGAA
Source organism: uncultured Tidjanibacter sp. (assembly GCA_934663885.1). Classification (GTDB taxonomy): domain Bacteria; phylum Bacteroidota; class Bacteroidia; order Bacteroidales; family Rikenellaceae; genus Tidjanibacter. Next base: position 373 of record CAKUKW010000065.1, on the reverse strand, counting down.
ACCCTCGTCGGAAGTATCGTTCTCCGGCGGTTCGTTCGGGACGCACAGGGAAATGGTAAAGGTCAACTCCGGACTCATCGACGGACGGTGGGCTTTTAACGCGCGCCTCTCGAATATCCATTCGGACGGCTACATCGAACGTGCTTCGGCCGACATGAAGTCATGGTACGCCCAGGGAGCTTATTACGGCGACCGCACGGTAGTCAAAGCGCTCGTATTCGGCGGCCGTGAGAAAACCTACCACGCATGGGACGGCATCGACCGCTGGCAAATGGCCGAAAACCGGCGTTATAATCCCTGCGGCGAGATAGAAAGCCTGGTGAGGGATTCCGACGGGCAGCCACTCCTCGACAAGTACGGCAACAGGCAGTAC
>CAKUKW010000064.1 GCA_934663885.1 uncultured Tidjanibacter sp. | reverse complement strand
AGATCCTGGTAATTATTGTCGTCCATAGCGAGTATAATATCGAACCTGTCGAAATCGTTCGGCGAAACGAGCCGTGAGCGGTGCGTGAAATCATACCCGCGCCGGCGTCCGGCCTCGCGCATTGTCGGATTGGGAAGCTCGCCCCTGTGCCCGCCGTAAGTACCGGCCGAATCTATATAGTACGAAGCGGCTAAGCCCCTTGAAGCTACCATATCCGAAAAAATACCTTCGGCCGCCGGGGAGCGGCATATATTCCCCATGCAAACGAACAAAACTTTTTTATCCATTTCTTTTTTCGTTAAATATTTCGTAAAGATAGTATGTTATGCCATAATTTATATGTTCCCGGGGTTGATATTTTGTCACCGGATTTTTCTTTTCCGCCCGCGCTTTCCTGTCAAAATGTCACCTTCCCGGGCATGGCATATTGTTTGTATTTTCGTAGGGCAGACAAAACAGTCAAAAATATAATACGGAATCATTATGCAGAACGGAAAAATAGGTGTAACCACGGAAAATATTTTCCCAATCATCAAGAAATTCCTCTACTCGGACCATGAAATTTTCCTGCGGGAACTTATCTCTAACGCAGTTGATGCGACGCAGAAACTTAAAACCCTGGCCGGAACGGGGGAGTTCAACGGAGATCCCGGCGACCTGACAATTCATGTAAAAACCGATAAAGTGAAACGTACCCTCACAATTTCCGACAGGGGCGTAGGCATGACCGGAGGGGAGGTCGACAAATATATCAACCAGATAGCTTTTTCCGGCGCCGGGGAGTTCATGGAAAAATATAAGAACCAGAACATCATAGGCCATTTCGGGTTGGGTTTCTATTCGGCGTTCATGGTGGCCGACAGGGTGGAGATAGTTACGCAGTCTTACAGGGAGGAGGCGCCTACGGTCAAATGGACCTGCGACGGCACTCCCGAATTCACAATGGAGGAGCTGTCCGGAAAACGGGACAGGGGTACTGACGTAATCCTCTACTTATGCGAGGATAACACGGAATTCGCCGATGAGGGCCGCATAAAGGATATGCTGCGCAAATACTGCCGTTTCCTGCCGGTACAGATTGCCTGCGGAAAAGTGAAGGAGTGGAAGGACGGCCAGTATGCGGACACCGATAAAGACGACATTATAAACGATACGGATCCCCTCTGGACGCACAAGCCGGGCGAGGTCACCGAAGAGCAGTACAGGGAATTTTACCACGAGCTATATCCTTCGGCGGACGAGCCTCTGTTCAATATCCACCTCAATATCGACTACCCGTTCCACCTGACCGGCATCCTCTATTTCCCGAAGATCCGCAACAATTTCGAGATACAAAAAAATAAAATACAGCTTTACAGCAACCAGGTATATGTGACGGATTCGGTGGAGGGCATCGTGCCCGAATTCCTTACCCTGCTCCATGGTGTGATAGATTCGCCGGACATACCGCTGAATGTGTCCCGCAGTTACCTGCAGAACGACGGCAATGTGCGGAAAATATCAGGATATATTACCCGCAAAGTAGCCGACCGCCTACAGGAGATATTCTCCGACCACAGGGAGGAGTATGAGAAAAAATGGGACGACCTGAAAATATTCATCGAATACGGTATCATAACCGACGAAAAATTTGCCGAAAAGGCGACCGGATTTATGCTACTGAAAAATACGGATGGCAAGTATTTCACTTTCGAGGAATATAATGCTCTGACGAAAGATGGCCAGACCGACAAGAACGGCAACACGATATACCTGTATGCCGACGATGTCACGGGCAAGCACAGCTTTATACAGGGAGCGAAAGCCAAGGGATATGACGTGCTCGTCATGGACGGGCAGCTCGACAACCACTTCATAAGCTGGTTCGAGAATAAGTATAAGGATATCAGGTTTACCCGTGTCGACGCCGACGTTGTGGAGAAACTCATACAGAAAGACCATGATGTAGCGATGGCCCTCAGTAGCGAACAACAGGAGATACTGCGTCCTGTGTTCGAAAGCCAACTGCCCCAGGACGACAGGATATTTTATAATATATCGTTCGAAGCGATGGACGGTTCGGACGCTCCGGTTACAATCACCCAGGACGAATATATGCGGCGCATGAAAGAGATGGCTGCGGCTGGAGGAGGTGGTATGAGCCAGTTCTATGGACAGATGCCCGACAATTATACGATAGTCGTTAACGGCAACCACCCTATGGTGATAGATATACTCGAATCGGCAGAAAAGGAGTACGGCGATAAGCTGGCCGGCATAAATAAGAAGATAGACACAGCTGAAAAGCAGGAGGCCAAACTCGGGCAGTTGATAAAGGACAAGAAAGAATCCGACCTTACCGAAGAGGAGAAAAGAGAGAGGGACGATCTGTCGAAGAAGATTTTCGACCTGCGTGGCCAGCGCGACTCGCGCCTGAAGGAAATAGGCTCGCAAAACAACCTCGTAAAGCAGCTTATAGACCTGGCCCTCCTTTCCAACGGTATGCTAAAAGGCGAACAGCTTACGAGTTTCATCAAACGAAGCGTGGAGCTTATAGGGAAATAATCCTTATATTGCAAAAATCATAAGGGCTGCCGGTTCCGGCAGCCCTTGATTTTATATAGTGTGGTTTTTAATGCTTTAGTATCGTCTTTCAAATTTTATTAACGCTTGGCTTCTAAGGGCTCTTATCAGGTTATGTCGCATGGTAGCCTCTTTCTGATAGCCATTAGAAATAGAGCGAGCAGTTCACCCACTCGTAGTCGAATTTCGCGCCGTACTTGCGGTAAAAGTTGAGGGCGGGTTCGTTCCAGTCGAGTGCCTGCCACACCATCCCGTGCAGTCCGAGGGCTTTTCCCTCCTCCACGAGCCTTTCGAAAAGCATGGCCCCGATCCCGCGGCCGCGCATGGCCGGCTCAACGTAGAAATCCTCAAGGTACATCCTCTGTCCCTTCCACGTGCTGTAACGGATATACCACAGTGCGAAACCCACGGCTCTTCCTTCCGTTTCGGCCACGAATCCCCACCAGACAGGAGATGGCCCGAAGCCGCTCCGCTCGAAATGCTCAGGCGAAACAGTTACTTCTTCGGGAGCCTTTTCATAAAGTGCCAGCTCCCGTATCAGTTCCAATATTCTCGGGCAGTCACCTTTTTGCGCCCGCCTTATGATTATTTTTTCCATTGCTTTTTTTGTTTAGCTGCCTGTCCAGTTCGGATTTGTAATCCCTGATCTTTTCCGTAGCGTCGAAAAAACGCGTCAGTTCCCATCCGCTGATGTTTTTCATAGAGTTTTTTCGCGGCATGTGGGCTATACGCGTAAGGCTGCAGTCAGTGATCTCATCCAGTAACCCTATAAGGTGTATATCCAATTCAGGAGACAGGAGGATGATTTCCTGCTTTGATTCGTTAATCTGTGCAAATATAATGTTGATGGCGTCGAACCAGTTGACCGAGCCGTTGTAGGCATCAGAAATCTGCGTAAAGGCCTCCTGCGGATTTATCCTCCTTCCCAGATCGTCGATTTGCCGGGCGGTAGGAGGGATTTGAAGTGGAATATTATATGCGCTTGCCTGAAGGTTGAGTTCCTTGCGGAGCAGGTCTGCCATGCGCAGGATATTCCCGAGACGCATGGAGACGTATTTCATTTTTCCTGGAAGCTCGCGCTCGTACCTCACCCTGATAGTCAGATAATAGAATATGTAGGCGACTATGTACGCTACGCTTATGTCGAAAACGAGGTCGGCCGCCCTCGCTAGCGTCGGGTGGCCCAGCGAATCCAGCCACGAATCGAGCATCAACACAGTTATGAGCGAGACAATCGCAATTCCCAGAATAACCGGCAGCGCACGTGGTAAACCTGTACGTATCTTTATATTTGTCATCCGCAGATAAAGAAACTTATTTTAATACAATGCATACTAACTCCGATTCTAAAAAGCGTATGAAAATCGAGTGAAGGCGTCCGTTTTAGGTTTATGAACGAAGATTTTAGCTTTTTTGCGCATCGGTCTCTTGTTGGCTGACGCTTTCCTCCCCGCAGTTCGGCATAGTCTGCAAGCAGCCTCTGCTCTCGCGGGCATCGTCGCTTTACTACACTTTATTAAATTCCTTTTCCTCCTCGCGGCTCTGGCGAATTCGAGCAGGCCCGCCCGCCTCCCACTCCGCAGCGCCGGTTGGACAAGCAAAAAGTGGATAAAGGATAAAATAGTAGGAAAGATTTATTTAAAATAGCCTTCAAATTTTAATACTGTTCGTCGCTGTTGGGGAAGTCGGAGGTTTTGACGTCGTCGATATAGCGCCTGAAAGCGTCGGACATAATGTTCCCGACCTCTGCATAGCGGCGCAGGAAGCGTGGCGAGAAATCGTTGCTTATGCCCAGCATATCGTGGATCACGAGTACCTGTCCGTCCACTCCGCCGCCGGCGCCTATGCCTATTATAGGTATTGTAAGCTCCGATGACACCTGCGCGGCCAGTTTGGCCGGGACTTTTTCTATCACTATTCCGAAGCATCCCGCATTTTCGAGCAGGTGCGCGTCGGCGATAAGTTTTTCTGCTTCGGCTTCCTCTTTCGCCCGCACGGCGTATGTGCCGAATTTGTGTATCGACTGCGGCGTCAGCCCAAGGTGCCCCATTATGGGAATACCCGCACTCAATATCCTGTCGACCGACTCTATTATTTCCTTGCCGCCTTCTATTTTTACGGCGTCCGCTTCGGTCTCTTTCATTATCCTGATGGCCGAAGCGAGGGCTTCTTTAGAGTTACCCTGGTATGTACCGAAGGGCAGGTCGACGACCACAAGGGCGCGCTTTACCCCGCGCGATACAGACTGCGCATGGTAGATCATGTTCTCCAGTGTCATCGGTACGGTTGTTTCATAACCGGCCATGACATTGGCCGCCGAATCACCCACCAGTATGACATCTATTCCCGACTCGTCGAGTATCCTGGCCATGGAATAATCGTAGGCGGTTAGCATCGCTATCTTTTCGCCCCTCTGCTTCATCTCCGTGAGCCGGAGTGTGGTTACGGGCCTGATCGATCCTGTTGCTGACATAATATATTCAATTACGGATTATTGAATTACGGGTTACGAATTTCTAATATGAAATAATGGCATGGCAGCCGCGGTAAAGTTATAACAGTTTATTATAAAAGCAAAAGAACTGCCATAATACTGCGCCGCCTGATACCGCGACGTTCAGGGAGTGTTTGGTGCCGGCCTGTGGAATCTCTATGGCGCTGCCGCACGCGTCCACGGCACTCTGCGCAACACCGTCCACTTCATTGCCGAAAACGAGGGCATATTTTTGACATTCCACAGGCCGGAACACATCTAACGTCACCGCTCCTTCTGCCTGCTCTATGGCGACGGGCATGTAACCTTCGGCCCGCATGCTCTCTATCGCCCGCAACGTGTCGGGAAAATACTCCCATGGTACGGTATTTTCGGCGCCCAGCGCAGTTTTGTGTATCTCTTTGGCGGGCGGGGTCCCGGTAATTCCGCAGAGTACCAGTTTTTCTACCGCGAAGGCGTCGCACGTACGGAAAAAAGAACCCACGTTATTCATGCTGCGGACATTGTCGAGTACTACTGCCACCGGCATCTTATTCATCCCGGCGAACTCTTGGGGCGTGACGCGCCCCAGCTCCTCGTTGGTTATTTTTCTCATTTTATTCTATGGTATGGCGTTGGGCCTGCCTGGTAATCATCCCGGAAGATTCTGTCGGTCCCTGAATTTTCCGTAAAGATATATTTTTGCAGGGAAACATCGGTAGCGAAAAAATATTATATTTGTTTTCCGCTGTTTTAAGCTGCGTTTCTGAAATTTCAAACTAAACTATAAAAAACTAAAACTAATTATGGGGAATACACCTGCAATCTTTTGGTTCATACCGGTGGCGTCGGTGATAGCGCTTGCGTTCGCCTGGTATTTTTTCCGCCAGATGAAAAAACAGAGCGAAGGCACCGAGCGCATGAAAGAAATAGCTCGTTACGTACGCGACGGGGCGATGGCCTACCTTAAACAGCAATACAAGGTGGTCATCATTGTTTTTATAGTGCTGGCATTGTTTTTCGCCTTCCTGGCTTTTGGCCTCGGCGTTCAGAACCGTTGGGTGCCTTTCGCATTCCTTACGGGAGGATTTTTCTCGGGCCTGGCGGGATTTATAGGAATGAAGACGGCTACCTATGCTTCGGCCCGCACGGCGCAGGCAGCCAGCGAGTCGCTCAACCGCGGACTGAGGATAGCATTTCGCAGCGGCGCTGTTATGGGGCTTGTAGTAGTGGGCCTCGGGCTGCTTGACATCTCGTTGTGGTATATAGTGCTTCAATACTTTGTAGACATTGACGGAGCTCAGAAGATGGTGATTATTACGACAACGATGCTAACGTTCGGTATGGGTGCTTCGACCCAGGCCCTGTTCGCGCGAGTGGGCGGCGGTATATATACAAAAGCTGCCGACGTAGGGGCCGACCTTGTGGGTAAAGTGGAAGCCGGTATTCCGGAGGACGACCCTCGCAATCCCGCCACTATCGCCGATAACGTAGGCGACAATGTGGGTGACGTCGCAGGGATGGGAGCCGACCTTTACGAAAGCTACTGCGGCTCGATACTGGCGACCGCTGCCCTCGGTTCGGCGGCGTTCATACTCAATCCCGAGCTGCAGGTGAAAGCTATAATCGCACCGATGCTCATAGCGGCGGTAGGAATTATCCTTTCAGTGATAGGTATATTCACAGTCCGCACGAAAGAGGGGGCCGACATGAAACAGTTGATGAAATCCCTTAACAATGGTGTGAACCTCAGCAGTGTCCTTATAGTCTTTGCCACTTTCGGCATCCTTTACCTGCTCAGGCTTCCCAACTGGCAGTGGATCGGATGGTCTGTGGTCGTAGGACTGCTTGCGGGTATAGTTATAGGAAAGATTACCGAATATTATACTTCCCATTCTTATAGGCCTACGCGTAAGATAGCCGAAAGCGGCGGCACGGGCCCGGCTACAGTCGTTATCTCTGGTATCGGTACGGGCATGATATCTACGGCGATACCGGTGTTAACCATCTGCGTAGCCATTATCCTTGCGTACCTGTCGGCGATAAAGTTCGACGTCGCCAATATGCTGACGGCGGGCAACCTGCAGCTCGGTCTTTACGGAATAGGTATCGCTGCCGTAGGTATGCTTTCGACTTTGGGTATAACCCTTGCCACCGACGCATACGGGCCAATAGCCGACAATGCGGGCGGTAACGCTCAAATGGCCGGGCTTCCGGAAGAAGTGCGCAAACGTACAGACGCTCTCGATGCGCTGGGCAATACGACGGCCGCTACAGGCAAAGGTTTCGCGATAGGTTCGGCCGCCCTTACTGCGCTTGCGCTGCTGGCCTCCTATATAGAGGAGATAAAGATTGGGTTCGAGAATATAGGTCAAAAAACGCTTGCCATGGCCGACGGTACCGTGGTCGCCCTTGCCGACGCCTCGATACTCGATTTTATGAACTTTTTCCAGGTCAACCTTATGAATCCCAAGGTGCTTGTCGGTGTTTTTATAGGCGCAATGATGTCGTTCCTATTTTGCGGACTGACTATGAATGCCGTAGGCCGCGCCGCACAGAGTATGGTGAACGAAGTGCGCCGCCAGTTCCGCGAGATAAAAGGCATTCTTACGGGAGATGCTACTCCCGATTATGCGCGTTGTGTCGAGATATCCACAAAGGGCGCGCAAAGGGAGATGCTCTTCCCTTCGCTGTTGGCAATAGTAGCCCCTATCCTGACGGGATTGATATTCGGTGTATCGGGAGTTATCGGACTTCTGGTTGGCGCCCTAAGTTCAGGGTTCGTGCTGGCTATTTTTATGGCCAACTCGGGCGGAGCGTGGGATAACGCCAAGAAGTACGTAGAGGAGGGTAATTACGGAGGGAAAGGCTCTGACACACACAAGGCCACAGTTGTGGGCGATACCGTGGGCGATCCGTTCAAGGATACTGCGGGGCCATCGCTCAATATACTGATAAAGCTGATGAGCATGGTGGCTATCGTTATGGCCGGCCTCACGGTAGCGTACAGTATATTTTGACCTTTGTTTAAAGAATAAACGTATATTTGTAATACGGATATGGCGTCACGGATATCCCATGGCGCCATATCTCTGATATGTCAACTCAAAGAAACCAAATAATATGAAGAAGATGTTGTTTTGTATTGCGTTAACGGTTTGCTCCGTTTCGGCAGCTATGGCCGCTGCTGCCCCGGGAAAATCATTTACCCTTTCGAGCCCTGACGGATCGGTGGCGGTCGAGGTCAATGTGGAGGATAATATTACATGGTCGGTAAAAGCCGGGGATATTACGATTCTGGCTCCCTCGGAGATATCGATGAATACGCAGTACGGGATGTGGGGAGCAGATGCACGCGTCACGAAAGAAGAGCGTGTTTCCATCACCGAAACCATTGCAGCACCGCTTTACAAACAGAATAACTTCGATGCCGCATACAATGGGTTGACGCTCCGAATGCGCGGCGACTGGGGGCTCGAATTCAGGGCCTACAACGACGGCGGTGTGGCATACAGGTTCGTTTCATATAAGAAAAAGCCTTTTGCCGTTAAGGACGAGACGGTGCAGTTCCGTTTCGACGCGGACTACAATGCCTGGTATCCTTATTCGAACAACGACGACTACCTGTTGAGCTCGTTCGAAAATACTTACCAATACACCCCGATGAGCGCTTACGATACGGGCAAAATGGCTTTCCTGCCCATCCTTATAGACATGGAAGGTAAAGGCAAGGTATTTATTACCGAGTCCGACGTAGAGTCCTATCCCGGTATGTATGTCAGTTACAGCGCTCAGGCCGGCGGTTTCAAGGCGGTATTTCCGCGTTATCCGGCTGGCGAATATACTTATACCCGCAGCCGCCTGCAGGAGAGGGTTGTGACCCGTAAAGAGCATATTGCCGAAGTAAAGGGCGCGAGGACTTTCCCGTGGAGAATTATCCGCCACGTGACCGATGACAGGCAGCTTCCGGTGGACAATATGGTCTACCAGACCGCCTCGCCCAGCCGTGTGAAAGATACGTCATGGATAAAAGGAGGCAAATCGGCCTGGGACTGGTGGAACAACTGGGGCCTTTCGGGAGTCGGGTTCAAAGCGGGCATCAATACAGAAACATATAAATATTATGCCGATTTCTGTGCCGACAACGGTTTGGAGTACTTTATACTCGACGAGGGGTGGTCGCCTCCGACGGGTGGGGACATAATGAAAGCCATACCGGAAGTGGATCTCAAGGAAATTGTGGATTATGCGACTTCCAAAGGTGTGAAGGTAATTCTGTGGACGGTGGCCAACGTGCTCGACGAAAAGCTCGAAGAGGCTTGCCGTATATATTCTGAAATGGGGTTCGCCGGGTTCAAG
>CAKUKW010000063.1 GCA_934663885.1 uncultured Tidjanibacter sp. | reverse complement strand
GCATACGGTTGTCGCGACCAAGCGAGAACCAGTCGCCGACGGATGAGAATATACCATGCACGCCGCCTACGACCCGGTTGGAAGCCGTAATGACCTTTGCCCTCGAATAACCGGTGGACTTGGCGTAATAGTTAACGGCCAATATCTCCAACCCGATGAAGAGCAGCAGCGGATAGTATCTTTTGAGGAGTTGTAATAGCCTGTACATCCTGACAGTAACGTATTTAACGCGTGGAAGCGATATGTGCTTCCAATATTAAAACGGCCGGCGAAGTCTCCTCCGCCGGGCCATGTCTATTTCATCAGGAACGAGAAGTTGTTGATGTTCTTCAGCGCGATACCAGTCCCGCGCACCACGGCGCGAAGGGGGTCTTCGGCAATATTGAACTGCATACCGTTCTTCTCCTTGAAACGTTTGTCGAGGCCTTTGATGAGAGCCCCTCCCCCAGCCAGGTAAATGCCGCTCTTGACGATATCGGCGTAAAGTTCGGGAGGTACCATTTCGAGTACTTTCATTATCGCCGCGTCGATCTTCAGCAGCGACTTCTCCAGGGCGTAGGCTATTTCGTTGTAAGAAAGGCTGACCGTCATGGGAAGGGCCGTCAGCAGGTTCGGTCCGGTGATAACGTAGTCTTCCGGCGCGTCGTCGAGCTCGGGAACCGCGGCGCCGATGGCTATCTTGATACCCTCGGCCGTGCGTTCGCCTATGCGCATATTGTGCTGCTGGCGCACATAGTTCTGAATGTCTTCCGTGAATACGTCCCCGGCAACATCTATACTCTCGCTGCAAACTATACCGCCAAGCGAGATACAGGCGATCTCGGTCGTACCGCCGCCGATGTCGATTACCATGTGGCCTTCGGGAGCCTCGACGTTGAGCCCTGCACCCAGGGCCGCCGCCATAGGCTCGTATATCATATAAACTTCGCGCCCGCCTGCGTGCTCGGCAGATTCGCGGACGGTGCGTATCTCAACGTTGGTAGAGCCCGATGGTATACATATCACCATCCTGAGCGACGGGCTGAATAGGCTGCCGCTGGTCTTGACTTTCTTTATCATGCCGCGGAGCATGAGTTCCGCAGCATTGAAGTCGGCGATGACGCCGTCGCGCAGGGGCCTGATTGTTTTGATGTTCTGGTGGGTCTTGCCGTGCATCTGCTGGGCCTGCTGCCCTATGGCGACCACTTTGTTTGAATGAATATCCAGCGCTATAATGGAGGGTTCGTCAACTATCACCTTTCCGTTGTAGAGGATAAGGGTGTTGGCTGTGCCCAGGTCTACAGCGAGCTCCTGAGTTAAAGAAAAAAGTCCCATTTATATTGATTTTTATTAATTATCGATGGTTTCCCGAACAATTTACAAAAATAAAAAAAACCGGATATTTTCCCCAATATAAAGGTAAAAAATAGTATATTTACTCGTATTTATACAATATAGGATGAATCTTGGATGTGAGCGCCTGTGTTTGCGGTTGTTAATTCGTGCGCCCTTCCCCTCGTGCGCCATAAGTGCTACGACGGGACTCCGCTCATTGAACTCATCAATCGTTTGCAACAATGGACTCGGTTTGCTTACATTTACAGAATATTGGAACACCCCAGCATAATTCAAGCAAGCCTTCATTATATTTACGGAAAATAATCCGGTGAGTACCGGGAAAACAAGTCAAATGATTAAACTGGACTATAAAGACGCACTGCGGTTTATATCTCCCGAAAACATGGGTCGTTACGGAGACTGTGCCGCCCGCGCGAACGAAACACTCGAGTCGGGCGGGGGAGAGGGGGCCGATTACCTCGGATGGCTCCGGCTGCCTTTGGCTACTGGAAGGGAGGATATAGAGCGCATACTTACTGCTGCCGCATCGCTACGCAGTAAAGCGGAAGTGATAATAGTGATAGGGATAGGAGGATCGTACCTCGGATCGAAAGCCGTAATCAATGCTCTGGAGAATCCTTTCAGATGGTTGAAAGGAAGTCCGGCCTTGCCCGAAGTCGTTTTTGCGGGACAGAGCCTTAGCGAAGATTATATATGGGAGCTTATGGACGCGGTAAGGGGGAGTTCGATAGGGGCTATTGTGATCTCAAAGTCGGGTACCACCATAGAGCCCGCCATAGCGTTCCGCATAGTGAAATCTGAAATGGAGAGGAGGTATGGCAGTGAAGGCGCGAGGGAACGGATTGTGGTGGTTACCGATCCATCGTCGGGAATACTGAAAGCGCAGGCCGAAGATAAAGGATACGATACTTTTCCTATTCCACAAAATGTGGGTGGGCGGTTTTCGGTATTTACCGCTGCAGGTTTATTGCCAATGGCTGCAGCCGGCGTCAATATCGGGGAGCTTTTGAGCGGAGCGGCCGATATGGAAAAAGCAGCCGGGGCGGATATTCCGTTCGCGGAAAATCCCGCAGCCCGGTATGCGGCTGAAAGGAATGCCCTTTACCAAGAGGGATTCAAGATCGAAATACTGGCATTATATGAGCCTAAACTCCGTTATATTGCCGAGTGGTGGAAACAGCTATTCGGCGAAAGCGAAGGAAAGGACGGGAAAGGTATTTTTCCGGCCACGGTAGGCTATACGACGGATTTGCATTCGCTCGGGCAGTATGTACAGGAGGGTGAACGGACAATCTTTGAAACCGTATTGAGTGTCGCCAATCCCGTCCACCAAGTAGCTGTCGGGGCTGATCAGGGTAATCCCGACGGTCTGGGGTATATTGAAGGCAGGCGGGTGGGGGAAATAAACCGTGTGGCGGAAATAAGCGTTGCGGAGGCACATCTGGAAGGCGGCGTACCTAATTTGCGTATAGAATTGCCCGAGGTTTCCGAATACTGGCTCGGAGCGCTCCTGTATTTTTTCGAGAGGGCGTGCGGTATAAGCGGATACATACTCGGCGTCAACCCGTTCGACCAGCCGGGAGTCGAGGCTTATAAAAAGAATATGTTCAGGATGCTTGGGAAGCCGGGCTATCGGGACGGCGATCAGGATCTTTAAGGCCTGTCGCTCACAGACGGATATATTGGTGAGATATAGACCGGAATGGGATAAATACCTGTTCCGGTTTTGTTTATTAGCGGGTACCCTTTTGCTAATCCGGTGAACGATCCAGGTTGCAGTCAGCAGGTAGAATACAAGGGTATCAGGATTGGCGGGATAGGGGGAACATAGTCAAAAATGTCGTGCAGTGTGGCCAGGAACTATATGAATGTGCATAAAAAAGATGGGGAAGACTCACGTCTGCCCCATTTCATCAGGTTAGGTTAGTTAGGTTAATGAGGTACGGGTTAATCTCCCGTAAAACATTATGACAAATATAACCTTAAAATTCTACCATGCAAAAAAATAACTTTAAAAATGCTTCGATATTATAAAAAAGTCTTTTCTTTCAGTAGTATATTACAGTCAAATTAATTAATAAAATTAATAATATATGCAGATTTAGTAAATTTATTTAATTAATGAGCGGCTATTTTACTCTGCCTGTGTTTGGCTTTGAGATCCGGTTCACCTTCACGGAGGCTCTTTGCCCGGTAAGCCGCCGGTGTGTAACCGAATTCGCCCTTGAAAAGTTTGATGAAATGCGAGGCATTGTTGAAACCGCATTCCGACCCGATATCCGATATTGTACGATCAGTCGAAATCAGCAGCATGCGTGCCTGCATAAGACGCTGGCGGAGGATCCACCTGTGGGGCGACTCATAAAAGTGGCTCTTGAAAGAACGTTTGAAAGAAGTGAGGCTCATACCGCAACGTTCGGCCATTTCTTCTATAGTGACATCTTCGAAAATATGTTTCTGGACGAGCCTTTCGAACGACTCGGAAGATGAGGTTATGTTAGTCAGGATCTTGGAGGCCACGCAACAATCCTTTTTCGCCATTACCAGACAAATAAGTTCCGTCATTTTCAACTTCTCGATAACCTTATGGCCGGGAAAATCCTCTTCTTTAAGGAATTGTCCTACGGCCCCGAAGAAACTTTTCAGCGAGCTCCATGCAGGAACGTTGGCGTGAAGTTTGTTGTTACACTTTTCGCATTTGTGTTCGTTGGTAATGACCATTCCGTAGTTCCTGGTAAGAGTGCCGAGAATATCGCTGATCAACTCGGACGAATAATAGAACATAAACTGCTCAAAGTTCTTCTTTTCGTCCGGGATATCCTCTATGTAGTGGGTCCCGATGTTAATATAGAATAATTCTCCCTGTCCGATTTCGTAGCACACGTCGCCATAATAGATATGTTTCTTTCCTTTCGATACATATCCGATGGCATTTCTGGACAGGTTGATAGCTTGGATGCCATTTCTCTCGGAAACAGAGTACTTTACAATAAGTGGCTGGTTTGCGCCGGACACATTAGTATTCATCTTTCATAATTTTATTTAGGTTGCCTGCAGGTAAAGGGTTTCCCCGATTCAAAATTACTTCATTAAAGAGTGATTTGCATGTATGGCCCAAATGTGTTATTATGAAGATTTTTGCTATTTATTATGGCGCATGAAAGGGTTGAAAAATAATACCTTGAAATGTTGTATATTTACAATATCACATTATATTCCATAAAAAGGAACATAATGAGTATTTATAAAGACCATATATACTATTTACAGGAATTATTTTATTATTAATATGATTTTAAACGACAATAAAAAGATTTATTAAAGTATAGATTCTTTAAGGTATGAGAGTTCCGGCCTAAATATGTTATATTTAATCACAACCTTCGGCCGAAACTTATTTCATACCTTGGTTTCCGATAGTAACATGCAGCCGGCCAATATGTTAAATTGAGCCAGTTATTGTAATAAAAGTGAAATTACAGGACTTGATCCGTCAGATATTGGCCGCAACCAATAGGCCCAAAATTATTACATATATCCCTATGCTCAACCACCTGTTGCTCCTTATGAAGAAATGTGTCCCGATAACGGACAGGGGTACAGCCGTGAGGCTGGCCGATGCAGCCAGGTTCCCGGACGGAATAAAATACATAGGTACACAACATAGCAGCAACGCGGCAAGGTGTATATAAACTTTCCTTACGCGGTTGGGGTATTTGTTGTAGTTAATGAGCAGCAGCACGATGGAACCCAATGAGAGAAGCATATACAATCCCGGCAGCAATAACGTAAACAAATTGCCGTCGGCAAGGGCCACAAGGCTTTCTCCGTTTGTGGAAGTCAGGCCCGTGACGAAACATTCACCGATGTAATCCCACGGGTGTCCGCATATCCACCATGCCGCGGAACACAGTAAAAACGGAAGCAGCAGGCCTGCCACGGCTACTACCATTTCGCGGATAGTCCGTTGGTATAATGCAAGGATAACCGGGAGCATTAGCCAAAGCGGTATTGCAGCCGGATAGAGAAGCGGGATGAAGCCCATTGCGAAAGCCGATTTGAATACGGCTTCGAAGCGGTAATTCCTTCGGAAAGCAGAAACGGCCCGGTCCGAAGATATGACGAGGAGCATGGCTGCCAGGGGGCCTGTAATGGAGTCGTACGGGGAGACGATGCCTGTTGCGACTATAAGGTACATTGCCGCGCACAGGAAACTCCTCCCGAAATTGGCCTTGTAGATTACCATTATCCTTGTAACCATCAACGCATTCACCGCCAATATGACTATTACGGTGGCATAACGGAAGATGCCGTTGCGAAATATTCCTCCGATTAGCTCGGCCAGGGGGGATCCGGAAACCGGAAAAGGTTCAGTAGCCGGGCCGGCCATCGACTTCACCAACGAAAGAAGCATGACTGCGACGGAAGTTACCAGTATCAATCCGAGCGGTTGTCGTGCAACGTCAATTTTCATCTGATCCGGTGATTTTCTTGCATAGCCCAAAGGTAATTATTTCTGGTGTGTGAAACCTGAATCGGGAAATAAAATTTCAGACATATTAAATACGGGTGTTTTTTAACGACGTTTTTTTTTGTTTTTTTGCGGAAGTATGCTGGAGTTATGCTATCAAACACAGGTACCCGAAGCCGGTTGCGACGAAGCTGGCAGGGGATGCCTCGCGGGCCCTCTTTTCGCGGCGGCGGTCATATTGCCGCATGGATTTTCGCACCCTCTGCTGAACGACTCGAAACAAATGAGCGAGAAGAACAGGTACCTGATGAGGGATATAATAATTAGAGAGTCGGTAGCTTGGGCAGTGGAGGAAGTGTCGCCGAAGGAGATAGATTCAATCAACATATTGAACGCGTCGATTCAAGGAATGTGGAGGTCGGCCATGAAGCTTGTTCCACAGCCGGGTTTTCTCCTTATAGACGGCAACAGGTTTCTGAAAGATCCCAGAATAGACTTCCGGTGCGTAGTGGGCGGCGACGGTAAATACGCCAACATAGCGGCGGCATCGGTGCTGGCTAAAACCTTCCGCGACGACAGGATGAAGGTATTAGGTGCGGAATTCCCCTGTTACGGGTGGGACAGGAACAAAGGATATCCCACTAAGGAGCACCGCCTCGCTATCATGGAGCACGGGATATCTCCTCACCACAGGCTTACTTTCAACAACGGCTCGGGGCAGTTGTCACTTTTCTGAGCGGAAGGCAAACATCCTTTCCGTCTGTGCGGATAGTGTAAAAAAACGGAATAAATCCGGTGGGGTATTGACTTCGCCTTCCGGCCGTATTATATTTGCACAACCTGGAGTCATTCTGAAATACGGAAAGATCCTTAAACGATACCTGCGGCGCTTTGTTAGTTCTTTGCGGGAACATGCTGCGGACCGTTAACCCGATTTAAAAACTGATTAATGAAAAGAAACCTTCTTATGGAGGCCGTTAAAAGAACGGCCGGCCGGTTAGGCTATGCTTTGCATACGGGCGCCGAGGCTCTCATCCCTGCGAAATTAAGGGCGGTACCTACAATATGGTTACTTCCGCCCAAACTGGTTTCGGAGGAGGGCCGGCGCGAATGCCGGACCACCTACCTTCTCAATTTCTATTTTATTGGAACCTCTTCTCCGGCATCGAAAAGCGATCCCGAGTCTGCCTTCGACGAACTTGAACGTGATGCCGTAGAATTCTTCCGCACACTTGCGGACGATGGGGCTATAGCCGCGGCTTGTGGACTGAAATGTTCTCCCGTGAAATCAGCACTTACCAAAAACGGTGAGCCGGCGGTTTCCGTTGAAATGTATGTGGAATTGTTTTATTGCAGATAAGGTCATTTAAGTATGGGACTGGAATTAGTAATTATTCCGGAACAGTTCGGCTCTGTTTTCGGTGAAGTCGTATATATATATCCAAGGGCGGGAGCAAGAAATGTTTTTGATTTCGAAATATGCGGAGGAACCCCATTGGAAACCCTCGGAGTGAAGAGAATAGTCGATACGGGTACTATCAGGGTGAATGTGTCGGGTTACCTGAAGAGGAAATTGTCTCCCGAACCCATAAAAAAGGTTGGAAGCGGGTTTTATACGGATGCCGGCAGGACGGTGGAATGTGTGGTAAAAAACGGCTCCAGCGTCACTTCACCGAGAATATTTACAGCGGCCCTCAAAAACCTTTCGGCAGGCGAACTGTTGAGCACTATGCCCCTGCACCGTAATATTGGGCGTCACGAAAGTGATGAGGTTTCGTTCGTAACCGGGGGCGGCCCTTGCAACGCTTCTTTCGAAGTGAAAGGCGGCAATGAGGTTTTTTTTGCCGCCGACGGATATACGGCCCGTGCCGGTATATGCACTTTCGTAACCGATATGGAGTGGGTCATGTCTAAAATCAGGGAGAAGGGCGGCAATCCGTCGCTGTGCCGTGCGGTTCATGTCAGGATTACATCTAACGGAGCCGAATTGGCGCATATAATATATGCTTTGAAGGATATCCCACAACGCTCGGTGAGGCTGTGCTGGCTCAATTCGATGGGAGGAATCGAGTATTTCACTTTTAACGAGTTGATATCACGGCAGTTACGCAGTGCGAAGGAAAAAATAATTTCAGGGGAAGCCCACATGACCGTAGCGTCGGCCGCCGAGAATTATATGGAGCTCAATTCGGGATATCTTCCCGCGGCCTTATCGGAGGCCTTATCGGAAATAGTGGCCTCGTCCCGCGTGTGGGCCTGCCGCGACGGCGGCTTTATTCCGCTGGATGTGGTTTCAACCGAAGCTGTCTGCGCATCTGAGGAGCTTGCATGCCTGCGTATTAAGGTGCGCGAGAGCAATATTGTCAACTTCCAAACATTCTGACGTATGAAGCTTTTCATAGATAATACTGAGGCCGATATAGATTCGGCTTCCCAGGTCTCCGTTTCGTTGGCTATGGCGTCGGTGACCGATCTGGAGCGGGGAAGGACGGGCTACAGCCGCAGCATAACTATTCCTATGACAGCAAAGAACAGGGCGATAATGGGCGGATGCGAGAATATAAACGCCCGGGACAGGTTTAACGACAGCCTGCACGCTGCACGCCTGGAATTTTCGGGATGCGTTGTAATGGAGGGGGCCGTACACCTTACAGAATGCCATAATATGCGTAACGGCATGGGTTATTACAGGTTCAATATAATAGGCTCGGCAAGGCTATGGGCCGATCATGCTGCTTCGAACCCGTTGTCTTCCCTGTTCCCGTCATTGTCGATCAACATGTCGGCAGAGAGTATAGAGGCAAGCTGGACGGGGAATTCGTTAGTCAGGTTTCTTCCCGTACAGAGGGATATTTATAACGGTGAAAACGGGGCGGCTGATCCCGGAAGAGAGTTCGGCCTCACGGATTATCATCCGTTTATACATATTTATCCATTGGTAGAGGAAATTTTTAGGCAAGCGGGATACACGGTTGAATCGAGGTTTTTCGATACCCCGTTTTTTAAATCTCTTCACATGAGCGGCAAACTGGGGCAGGCGGCAGAATCGGTTTCGGATAACGGGATGGATTTCAGGGCCGGGCGTTTCAGGCCAGCGGTTGCAAAAGCCAATTACCTGGGACGTGTGGTGGCTAATCCTTATGCCGTTTCGAATAGTATCGGTAATATTGCCGATACGTCGAACCCTAATGAAGTCAGCGGCGGCGTTTCCGTACCCGGGGTTTTCGACAAGGGCGGCTGTTTCAGGAAAGTGGACGGGCGAGTCGCTTTCGTACCCGTTTCGCAGGTGGCAGCGGGGTTCAGGTATGAATTGAAGTATATTACCGATTACGGGTTTAAAAGCAGTACGGAGCTGTGGGGATTCAATACCATTTACCTCGGGAACAACGAAACGTGCAATATTACTATACCGAATCCATACCATGATCGCAAGAAGTCATTTTCGGCGAACAGGGATTTCCGGATAATAATTCCCGGCCATACTTCTGGAACTTACAGGTTCGGTGCCTACAGGCTGACCAACCCCAATGCAGACGCCGATAACCTCGTACCCGGGGATTACGAGGATGTTACCATAGCCGAATTTTCAGGCGGCTCGGCATTGGTAAACACCTCGCTGGCCGGGAATTATGTATACGTTTATCTTATG
>CAKUKW010000062.1 GCA_934663885.1 uncultured Tidjanibacter sp. | reverse complement strand
CACCAACACCGTGAGGGTCGTTTTTCCGGCTCCACCCTTCTGGGTGGAAAACGCCAGATAAATAGGTTCTTTTTTCATGCGATTGATTTTTAAGAATTTATAATCGGCACATACATTACATCGAGGTTCACGCGCGAGGCATAATCATATCGGAAGATTTGTCTTGCGATAACTTTGAACTCGTAAATACTTTGGATTCTCTGCGGGAAAACCTCCTGGCAGAACAAATACAGGGCGTTCGATTCATCTTCGTAAGCCACCGGTTCACTATGGCTGATTAAGAGGTTGTCCCCTATGGCGGGAATCTCCGCCAGATACAGGGTGAATACCGGCGTATCGTCCGTAGGGTCGGTCTTCAATTCTTCATTCACTAAGGATACACTTACACTTTTCATTACTGTATTATTTATTTGTTGATACTGTTAATCAATTCACTGTTTCTATCTTTCCTCGTTTCTTCGTTTCAATACTGTTGTGTTTCACCATTTCGGTATATCTTTCTTTCAGCGGTTAATCATTGCTATAAATCACTATTGCCATACTGGAACAGATATGGGCTTTCCATACATCTCACCAATACATCTTTCAATAAGTCAGTATTGATTATCTATCAATATGGATAGTCAATACTGATTGAAATACTTAAGCATTTCAAGTCGCTCAATACGGAAGAAAAGAACTCCTGAAACAAACCAATACTTACTTGTTTCGGGAGCAAATAAAGCCCTTATCCGGGTAGCTTGTATGCGTTTTTCTTCCTATGGCAGTGAGTGGCGTCGAAGTGGCAGCAAGTGGCGTCGAACTCTATGATACAGCGCATTGCAATGACCGGTATCTTTGCAGGCATGACGATTCCGGTAATCAATGGAAGCCTGCCTGCCCTCGTTTTAGGCGACTGGGTTAAGAGGTCAGTCCGCTCCGGCGGGCTGATTTAAGGACAAAGAACATTTCATGTTCGTCCTTAGCAAGCTGTGTTTTTCGTTACGGTAAATAAATTCCGTAACTGAAAAACAGCTTGCCCGCAAGGGGAGGACGCACCTCCGAAGTCGGCGCTTTGAAGAGCGACGGCCGGGCGGCCATCGGTTAAGGGATCGGCATTTTATGAACCGGCAAAGCCTCTGGCTACTGCCTTAAAATACCGAGGTATGGAAGAAAAGAAAAATACGCCCCGCAGGGGTAAGGGCGGCAGACCGCCCAAAACGGATACCGCATCGAACCACGTCATGGTGCGGTTTACCGACGAAGAATATGCCTGTTTTCTCACCATGTATGAGCAATCGGGGATGCTGTCGAAAGGCGCTTTTGTCAAAGCACGGGTGTTCGATGAGGATTTTCGCGTCATCAAAAAGGATCGCGGGACAATGGAATATGCTGCCAAACTATCCACTTTCCACGCACAATTCCGAGCCGTAGGCGTCAATTACAATCAGGTCGTAAAGGAACTGCACACGCATTTTACAGAGAAAAAGGCACTGGCCCTGCTCTATAAACTGGAAAAACTGACGGCGGAACTATCCGCAATCGGCCACCGGATTCTGGAACTTTCCGCAGACTTTTTGAAACGATGGTAGCCAATATCACTACCGGAAAAGACATTGCCGGTGCGCTCTATTACAACCAGCAAAAGGTGGACGGCGGGCAGGGAAAGGTACTCTCCACCCACCTGCTACCCGAACCTGCCGATGGATTTTTCAACGTCAAACAGACTGCCGGATTCATGTTGGATTGGATGCCGGAGCGTTTCAGATGCGAAAAGCCTGTTATCCATATATCGCTCAACCCCGACATCAAAGACAACCTGTCCGACGAACAATTCTCGGAAATAGCGGGTAAATATATGGATCGGATGGGTTGGGGTTCTCAGCCCTATATCGTATTCAAGCATACCGACATCGAGCGCGAACATATTCACATCGTATCGGTGCAGGTGGATAGCGACGGGAAGAAGATAAAGGATAAACTACGGAACACGCGCAGCGTAGCCGCTACCGAAGAACTGGAAAAGGAGTACCGGCTGCATCCGGCCAAAGGACAGGAGCGCACCGAACTGTGGCAGCTTAAACCCATCGACCCGGCGGCAGGCAACCTCAAAAAGCAAATCGCGGCGGTTATCAAACCTGCCCGTTCCCTGTATCGCTTCCAGACGTTGGGTGAATTTCGCGCCCTGCTTACCTTATATAATATAGGTATAGAGGAAGTGATCGGCGAGCGCAAAGGCGTGCCTTATCACGGATTGCTTTATACCGCGCTGGGGGACGACGGCGGCAATGCGGAGGCAACCCCGCTTAAATCTTCGGCTTTCGGAAAAGATTACGGCTTTGATGCGCTCGTGCGGCACATGGAGCGTTCCGGCGGGAAGATAGAGAAAGATAAAATACGCGACCATACCCGCCACCGGGTAGCCGAGGCGATGCTGGATGCGCCGACCGAAAGGGATTTGCGCGAACGGTTAAAGGCTTACCGTATCGACCTGTTTTTGCGGCGCAACGATTCCGGGCGCATCGTAGGGGTTACGTTCATCGACCATGAAAAGCGGTGTGTGCTGAACGGTTCGCGGCTGGGCAAGGAGTATTCGGCCAATGCCCTGAACGAAAAATATCCGCTCACGCAAAAAGCCGGTGCAGATCTGCAAGATATTTCCGGCGCAAGCGACCGGCAGCAGATTCACCCCGCCAAAAAGAAAAAACAACGCAAAGGGAAAAGTTTATAGCCGCAGGGATATTTTACCCTATACCTTATATATAAGGTATACCCGGATGATAAGTACGGGTATTTTTTTTGCCCCACTCTCCGGGAGGGTTTCAACGCCACTTACTGCCATTTCAGCGCCACAAGCTGCCACAAAATTGGAAACCAATCAATTACCCGTTTCCCCTGCATAATTTCGCTGCTCAAACTTTAATAGCGATAATTATGCAACAGGAAGACGATTTGAGGGGCTTGGCCAAAGTCATGGACTTTATGCGTGCCCTCAGTATTTTATTTGTGGTAATCAATATCTATTGGTTCTGCTATGGGCAGATAGTGGCGTGGGGTATCAACATAGTTGTGATTGATAAGATACTCCTGAACTTCGACCGGACGGCGGGGTTATTCCATAATATATTGTGGACGAAACTCTTTGCCGTTGTATTTCTGGCTCTCTCCTGCCTCGGCACGAAAGGAGTGAAAGAGGAAAAGATCACTTGGAACAAAATCATCGTTTCCCTCTCCGCCGGAACGGTTTTGTTCTTTTTTAATTGGTGGCTACTCTATCTGCCGCTGCCGTTAGAAGCCAACACCGGATTTTATATTCTTACGATGAGTGTCGGTTATATCTGTCTTTTGATGGGCGGGGTATGGATGTCGCGTCTTTTGAAAAACAACCTGATGGATGACGTTTTCAACGTGGAGAACGAGAGCTTTGCCCAGGAAACCCGCCTGCTCACAAACGAATATTCGGTCAACCTGCCGACAAAGTTCTATTATCAAAAGAAATGGAACAACGGCTGGATAAACGTGGTAAACCCATTCCGTGCGGCGATAGTTCTCGGTACTCCGGGTTCGGGCAAGTCATACGCCGTAGTAAATCAATTCATTAAACAGCAAATTGAAAAGGGCTTTTCGATGTACTGCTATGATTTCAAGTTTCCCGACCTGTCCACGATTGCCTACAATCATTTGCTTAATAATCAGGGAGGTTACAAGAAAGTGCCGACGTTCTACGTCATCAATTTCGATGACCCGTCGCGGTCGCACCGGTGCAATCCCATCAATCCCTCGTTTATGACCGATATATCGGATGCCTATGAATCCGCCTATACCATAATGCTTAATTTGAACCGGACGTGGGTGCAAAAGCAAGGCGATTTTTTCGTGGAATCCCCGATTATTCTGTTTGCCGCCATTATCTGGTATTTGCGGATTTACGAGGATGGAAAGTATTGCACCTTTCCTCATGCGATAGAGTTTCTGAATAAGCGGTATGAAGATATATTCCCAATACTGACCTCCAAACCGGAATTGGAAAACTACCTGTCGCCTTTCATGGACGCATGGATGTCAGGTGCGCAAGATCAGTTGCAAGGCCAGATAGCAAGCGCCAAAATTCCGCTTTCCCGCATGATTTCTCCGCAACTGTATTGGGTGATGTCGGGCGATGAGTTCACGCTGGATATAAACAATCCCGACGATCCGAAGGTGCTGGTAGTCGGCAACAACCCCGACCGCCAGAATATTTACGGCGCGGCGCTGGGACTGTATAACAGCCGTATCGTGAAGTTGATCAACAAGAAAGGGCAACTCAAATCTTCGGTTATCATCGACGAGTTACCGACTATCTACTTCAAAGGGTTGGACAACCTGATAGCTACTGCCCGAAGCAATAAGGTGGCTGTGTTGCTCGGTTTTCAGGACTTTTCGCAGCTAAAACGCGACTATGGAGATAAAGAAGCGGCTGTTGTGATGAATACTGTGGGCAACATCTTCTCCGGACAGGTGGTCGGCGATACTGCCAAAAACCTTTCGGAGCGGTTCGGTAAAGTGTTACAGAAACGGCAATCATTGACCATTAACCGCAACGACAAATCCACCTCCATATCGACCCAACTCGACAGTCTGATACCTGCCAGCAAAATCAGTACGCTCACACAGGGTATGTTCGTTGGAGCGGTCGCCGACAATTTCGACGAACGCATCGAACAGAAAATATTCCATGCGGAAATTGTGGTAGATAACGCTAAAGTAGCCGCCGAAACGAAAGCCTACCAAAAGATACCCGTTATTACCAACTTTGTGGACGAGGACGGCGTGGACAGGATGAAAGAGATGATTCAGGAGAATTACGACCGCATCAAGGCCGAAACCCGCCGGATAGTGGATGACGAACTGGAACGGCTGCGAAAAGACCCGGTGCTGTGTAAGCTGCTGCCGGAACAACCGCAACAGGGATAAAGAGAACGGGAGGCGCTCACATTACAGCATCTCCCGTTCTTTTTTCGTCAGCTTCCCGATGACGAGTTCATAAGACCCGCGCACCAGTTCCCGTATTTTGCCGTCCGGCACATCCCGGTTGAACCAGACGCTGATCCAGTGTTTCTTGTTCATGTGCCATCCCGGTTTGATACCCATATACGCGGCCTGCAACTCCCCCGATTTTTCCGGGTCGCATTTGAGGCAGCAGAAATCGAAATCGGCTATATTTACAAAACAGAACCATTTGTCCGACACATAAAAGCAGAGAACGTCCCGGCTGTATCTGTCCGACCCGCCCGAGAACGGCATCTTTTCGCTGACGCCCTCCAGCGACAGGCAATATTCCCTGAACTGCTCGACATTCATTCTGTTCCGTCAGCAAACGCGGTGGCTTAACACTTTTCTTTCAGACCCTTATTTTTTGCAGCGCAATCAGCCGCGCGATATTCCTCACAGTCCGCACGGGCAGCATAACCAGACCGATGACCAATGACAATGCCAGTTTCACAATAAGGTACAGCACCCAGCCGATTATCGGCAGGAACAGGAAAACGGCCGGGGTTATCCTCGTCAATGTCTGCCAGCCGGGAACTATTCCGGAGAAAATATAAAAAGGCATTACAAAAGATACGATATTATACAGGAGCGGATAAGAATGCCCTCCGTTTGTCCACTGATAAAAGAAATAAGCAAGCAGCGCACCCAAACCGAACGTCAGCAGCATTTCCTTGATTATTCCGACCCGCTCCCCGCCGATGCGGCTTTTATTACACGGCACACAGACCGGTATCGAATAGGCGGACGCACACTGGCTGCATAACCCTTTGCCGCAATCCAGGCATTGCGCCACGGCAGGCTGGGTCGTATGTTTATGGCAATTCATCTGTTATTCTATTTTGTATCTGATTTGAAATCAATTTATTGGATGCAAATATAGCCATTTTCCGGTATCCGGCAGGCTTATATCCCTTTATTTCGACCGGGGCATCCGGTTTCTTCTTCGACCCGTCAGTTCGCGCTCTGATCTTCCAGTCCGGGCGGAGGCGGAACCTGTAACGGTTTCCGGCTGACATGAAGACCGTATTTTTCGGTTATTTCCGTCAGCAGGTTTACGCCGAGGTGCAGGTAGGCATTGAAATCCGGGTAGTCCCTCAGCCCGAACCCAATCATAATACCGTCCGGCTCATCTTCGCAATCCTGCATCAATACGCAATAGTTGTGCGGATTACCCGCATCTATGTTCGCCGCTATCACCGCGTCGGTAAGCTCCGGCGGGCGGACGCCTTCGGGCATCAGCCGTTCATACTCGAAATCCACCCAACCCTGCGGGCGGTAGTCGGCGAACAGTTCCCGCAACTGCCCGGACGATAAATGGTCGATATCAAAAAACACTTCTGTCATATTCCTTTTCCTTTATTCTTATCAGTTTCAAAGATATGGATTTTCCCCTTATGGGGCAATGAACGGGTACGGTTTTCTCCCGGAGCGGAAACGGCTTCGACGCCACTTACTGCCACTTGGACGCCACAAGCTGCCATAGCCCCAACAACCCTTTGCCCGCCAGATGGTTGCCCCTAATTTCGTCCCCGCACCGCTATTGGTGTGAACTAAAATTCGTAAAAATATGGACGAAAAATTATCGAACGGCCCCAAACATATTATGGTCGTTCAGGACAAAGAGGGGCAGCTACGGCCCGTAACCGGTATCGATAAAGACGGTAACGCGCAGACGACCGATGCCAGAGACCCCAAAGCGCAGAATCTGGCGAATATGCTCGACGTAAACAGCCACGATTCTTTCATTGAAGCCTTTCTGAAGAAGATGATCCGGGAGGCCGATAACCCGACCTACAAGGGGATTTTCATCCTGGGGGAAGATGTCTACAAAAAAATCTTCAAAAAGAAGAACCCCGACATGGACGAGTTGGAGAAGTACCGCATCGACCCGGCAGCCGAACTCCAAAAGCGGCAGGATGCCCGGCAGAAGCAGGAGACAGCGGGAGCGACCACCCAAAAACAGGACGGCAGCGATGATACCGCCCGGACGTTCCAACCCTACGACACCTCTAAAATCGACCTCCAAGACCTCGAAAAGAAAGGCATCCGCATGGAGGATTTGGAGCCGCACCTGAAAGCCATGTCTTACCAGCACAAATCCCCCGGACTTATCGAAATGAACCCCGAAGTTTCTCCCGGCGTGCGTGTACCCCTCAAAGGACGCGCCTCGCTGGAAGAACAGCCTGACGGCTCGCTGAAAGTGATTCCGCACTACCGGCAGGAGAAACTCAATCTGGACGCCCCGCTGTACGGGGTGGCGCTGCCGGACGATGTGAAGAAGAACATCGAGCAGACCCGCCACGCGGGGAGGGTTATCGACCTGGAACTGACCCCCGGCGTGAAAACGCCCTGTTTCGTTTCCCGCGACCAGTTGACCAACACGCTGGAGGTATTGCCGGTTTCGGAGTTTCAGCGTCAGGCGAAAATCAAAGGGACGGAACTCTCTCCCGGCGGCGAAATGGACGTCTACGGTGGCAAGAAAGGGCTGCTCGAAGGGTTCACCACCCGTGCAGGATATAAGCGGGACGCCTATATACAGGTGGATGCCGCAGAGCGTAATTTCCACTTTACCTACGATGGCTTAGACCGCAACCGCTACGCCCAGGAGAATAAACAAATCCGACGTGAGAAGCTGACCGAAAAGAAAGCTGAGGGCAAAGAAGTTAAGGCGGTGACGGGCGAAACCCGCCGGGAAATCACCTCCATCCCCAAGACCATGTATGGCGCGGAAGTGCCGAAGTGGGCGCATGACAGTTGGCTTGAAGCTCACAACGACCCCTCCAAAAGGGCCGGTGTAAAGGCATGTTACATGAAAGACATGCAGGTGGACGGCAAAGGGGAGCTTATCAGCCGTTGGGTGAAGCCGAACTGGGAAAAAGGCAAGTTCGACTTCTTCAAATGGAATCCAGACTACTCTAAAAAGCAGTCCACGGACGTAAAACCTACTGCCGAGAGCCGCACACAGGAAGCTGTCAATACCAAAGGCAAAACCGTCGAAGCCACCAAAGGGGTAAAGGAGCCGCTTAAACCCGGCCAGCAGCAGCCTACCGGCGCCCAGCAGAAGAAGCAGGACGAACGGCAGCAACGCCAGCGTCCGCCCGCCGCACGGCAATCACCGCCAAAAGCCGGGCAGAAAAGCAGCCGTCCCAAAGTGGGATAATCATCATTATTCACATTAAAAAAGTAATCATCATGAAATTATGTATAGCTGAAAAGCCCAGCGTGGCACGCGAGATAGCGGCCATCGTGGGCGCGACAACAAAGAAAGAGGGCTATCTGGAGGGTAACGGATACGCAGTAACGTGGGCCTTCGGCCACCTTATAGGGCTTGCCATGCCGGAGCATTACGGAATCACGGGGTTCCGGCGGGAAGACCTGCCCATACTCCCCGCCAGATTCAAACTGATACCCCGCCAAGTCAGGGAGGGCAAGGAATACAAACCCGACCCCGGAGTGATGAAGCAACTGAACGTTATCGGGGAACTGCTTAAAAAATGCGACCGGGTCATCAATTGCTGCGATGCCGGTCGCGAGGGCGAATTAATCCACCGGTATATCTGCTCGTACCTGAATTGCGACAAGCCGGGCGACCGCCTGTGGATAAGCAGCCTGACCGACAAGGCTATCCGTGAGGGACTGGCGAACCTACGTCCCTCTAAGGAGTACGATAACCTCTACCAAGCCGCCGATGCAAGGGCAAAGGCTGATTACGTGGTCGGAGTGAACGCCTCCCGTGCACTGGCTGCCGCCGCCGGGCACGGCGTATGGTCGCTCGGCAGGGTGCAGACACCCACGCTGGCGCTTATCTGCTCCCGCTATCTGGAAAACAGGGCGTTCACCCCGCAGACTTATTTCCAGCTTAAACTCCACACGGCAAAAGAGGCGACGATGTTTTCCGCCCTTTCCACCGCCAAATTCGGGGATAAGAACATGGCGAACGCCGCTTTCGACGCCGTTACGGATGCCGGGACGGTGGAGGTCGTAAAGGTTGAACGCAAGGAGGTAAACCAACAGCCGCCACTGCCATATGACCTGACGGCGTTGCAGAAAGAGGCCAACAGCCGCCACGGCTTTTCGGCGGATAAGACCCTGACGATGGCACAGGGGCTTTATGAATCGAAGTTGATCAGCTACCCCCGCACCGGGTCACGCTATATCTCCTCGGACATCCTGTCCGAAATCCCCGCCCTCATCACCAATCTTAAAGCATACCCCCGCTTCGCACAGTATGCCGCAGCCATGAACACGGCGGAACTGAATACTCGCGCGGTGGACGATGGCAGGATTACCGACCACCATGCCATTATCCCTACGGAAAATCTGCCCGGCAAACTCTCTGCCGACGAGTGTACCATCTATGAAATGGTGGCGGGACGTATGCTGGAAGCCTTTTCACCCGTCTGCCGCAAGGAAACGACAGTCGCTGCTCTGCGGTGCGCCGAAATGGACTTTACGGCTCGCGGCACGCTGATCCTTTCCCCCGGCTGGATTGATGAGGTTTCCTTTCACATCAAAACCGAAAAAGCCCTGACTGGCCGGCCG
>CAKUKW010000061.1 GCA_934663885.1 uncultured Tidjanibacter sp. | reverse complement strand
GGTACTTTGCTACCGTGTCTTTTTTTATGAAACGGCTGTGGCCGAACCCGAAATTAAACGACAGAACGTCATAAAACAGCAATCCGAAAAAATAAAGAAAGTTGTCCCAGTGGCGGTAATTGGAGATAACAAAGGCCTGGTCTTTCACCAGGTGGGGAGCGTTAGCTTTCATACGCCCCCTTTCACGAAGAGCTTCCAGCACAAGAAAAACGTCGCCTTTCTGCAGGTAGCGCACACCTCCGTGAACCAGCTTGGTACTACGGCTCGAAGTGGATTTGGCGAAATCGTCGGCCTCGAACAACACCACGCTGTATCCCCTGCTGGCGGCATCCACCGCTACGCCGAGGCCCGTAGCTCCGCCGCCGATCACTATAACGTCCCAGACCTTACCCTTCTCGGAGGCCTTCCCCAGCAATTCATTCCTGTTCATCGTTTTACATGATATGTAAGGTTACAACCTGCTGCGCGAGCGGCATTCCCCCTCGCCGCACGCCTGATCGTCGGGACACCCTTCCGTAGCGGATTCCTGCTCCCTCGCCTCCTGAATAACACATTTTATCCCGCGCTCTTTCATGTGCTCATTCTCGCCTATCTCGGATTTGATGTTGTGCCCCTTGAATATAAGCGTAAGGGACATTCCGACGACGAAAAGCGCCAGGGCGCCTACCGAGAAAAGTATGATGACAAGTGTCGAAGACATGGGCTCTGTATATTTTAAGGCGCGATAATTGTTACGCCAGTGTTGTTATTTGATTGATAGCTCGGATATATTTGCAAATTTAATACCTTTGTACGAATAAATCGACCATTTTATGAAGATAGTTATCGCGGGGGCGGGTGAAGTAGGCAGCCACTTGGCAAAGATGCTGAGCGAGAGTTCCCACGACATAACGGTGATCGAGTCCGACCCGAAGATGCTCGATGACCTCGATCTTACGGATGTAGTCAGGATCGAGGGCGACTGCACAACTTTCGCCGCTCTCAAGAAAGCTATGGTAAGGAAAGCCGACCTCTTTATAGCGGTGAACCACGGGGAGACCCTTAACATAATATCGGCCATGCTCGCCAAGCAGCTCGGCGCCCGCAAATCCATAGCGCGCATAGACAACAACGAATACCTGGAGCCGGGCAACCGCGAAATATTCATAAATATGGGAATAGACCACCTTTTCTATCCCGAGAAGGTCGTAGCTCGGGAGGTGATAAACCTGCTGGGCCATACCGCCACTACGGAATACGTGGATTTCTCGGGCGGCAAACTATCGCTGGTGGTATTCAAGCTCGACGAATCGTCCCTCTTTACCGGCCGCACAGTTGGCCAGATGCGGCGGTACGACGGGCTGGAATTCCAGACGGTCGCCATAGAGCGGGGCGGCAAGACTATTATTCCCCACTCCGCGGACCATTACGCGTCCGGCGATACCGTTTACATAATATCCAACCGCGAGTCGGCAAAGACCGTCATGGGGTATTCCGGGAAAAAGAATTACGAGATAAACAACCTGATGATACTCGGCGGCAGCCGTATAGGTGTCCGCGTCGCTACGGAAATGGAAAACGAGTTAAACATCAAGCTCATCGAGTATGACGCGGACAAAGCTTACAAGCTTGCCGAAACGCTCGAAAAAACACTCATAATAAACGAAGACGGGCGCGATATAGACGCCATGATGCAGGAAGGGCTCAACAACATGGATGCTTTCGTAGCCGTAACGGGCCGCTCGGAGACCAATATCCTTACCTCTATGATAGCCAAGAGGCTCGGCGTAAAGAAAGTTATTGCAGAGGTTGAGAACCTCAATTACATAAACCTTGCGGAAAGTATCGGCATCGACACCATAATCAACAAAAAGCTCATTACGGCGAGCACCATATTCCGATTCACGATGAATACCGACGTTCAGGCCATAAAGTGCCTTACGGGCAGCGAGGCCGAGGTACTGGAATTCATCGTAAAGCCCGACTCGCCCGTCACGAGAAAAACCTTGGAGCATACGGGGTTCCCAGCAGATGCTATTATCGGCGGCGTGGTGCGGGGCGAAGAGGTATTCATAGCCGACAAATACACGCAGGTCGAGGCTTACGACAGGGTCGTGGTCTTCGCGCTCCCAAAAGCCATAGACCGTATAGGGAAATTCTTCAATTAAACCGCAAAACGACCGACTTATGCCACTGGTTACCAGAGTAGTAAATGCTTTTTTTTCGGGACGCCTCAAGGAGATAGACTATTTCCGCGACCATCCCGCCGAGGTGCAGCAAAGGCAGCTACGTTTCCTGCTCAAGAATGGTTCCGGGACGGCTTTCGGCCGTGAGCACGGGATGCGGCCCGACTGGACGGCGGAGCAGTTCCGGCAGCGTATTCCGGTTTACGAATACGAAACTTTTGCCAGGTACATCGACAGGGTAAGGCAAGGCCAGCAGAACCTTCTGTGGAACGAGCCTGTAAAGTGGTTCGCTAAATCATCCGGTACCACAGGTTCAAAAAGCAAATTCATTCCGGTAACCAAACAGGGGCTGAAGTTGAGCCACATGCGCGGGCCGAAAGATATACTTACGCTCTACTGCTCCGAATTTCCCGAAACGAAGGTGGTATACGGAAAAATGCTTGCCCTGGGCGGCTCAAAAAAAATAGAGCGCGAAGGCGATAAAATGCAGTCGGGCGACCTCTCTGCCATTCTTATCGAGAATACGCCTTTCTATGGCAACTGGATCAAATTTCCCTCAAAAGACATAGCACTCATCCCCGATTTCGACGAAAAAGTACGCAGGATAGCCGAACTGGCGGTGAAAAAAGACGTCCGGTCGTTCACCGGCGTACCTTCATGGAACCTGGTGATGATGAACAAGATACTCGAATATACCGGCAAAGAGAACCTTATGGAGATATGGCCCAATATGGAACTGTTCGTCCACGGTGGTATGGACTTCCGTCCCTATGAGCAGCAGTACAAGGCTATAATCCCCTCTCCCGATATGCGGTATATGGAAACATACAACGCTTCCGAGGGATTTTTCGGCATAGCCGAAGAGCCGGGGCGGAGCGACATGCTCCTGATGCTCGACTACGGAACGTACTATGAGTTCCTGCCCATGCACGACATCGACGATCCTACGAAAGCCGTGCCGCTCGAAGGCGTTAAAAGGGGCGTCAATTACGCCATGATAATAACAACCTGCAATGGGCTGTGGCGTTACAGAATAGGCGACACTGTGGAATTCGTCTCCACGGAGCCCTACACTATAAGGATAACGGGCCGCACCAAGCACTACATAAATGCTTTCGGCGAAGAGCTAATGATAGACAACGCAGAGGCCGCAATGCATAAAGCCTCGCAGGCGACGGACGCGGTGGTAGCCGAGTATACCGTCGCTCCTGTCTACATGCATGGCAAGACAAAGGGTGCCCACGAATGGGTGGTGGAGTTCACCAAAAAGCCCACGTCACTGGAGCATTTTACTCTGGAGCTGGATAAGGCGCTCAAGGAGGTCAACTCCGATTATGAGGCCAAGCGTTTCAAGAATACCACCCTGCTCGAACCGAGGGTTACCGTCGTCCGCAAGGGGACGTTCATGGAATGGATGCGCTCACAGGGCAAGATGGGAGGGCAGAATAAAGTACCTCGCCTTTTCAATGACCGTACATACGCCGACCAGCTCATAAATTTCAGGTTCAAGAAGAAAATATTCGGATCCAAAACGAAAGTTCAATAAAATATAGCTATCTTTATAAGATAGCATTAATACAACCCACGCCATGTATATAGCCATAGCAGGAAACATAGGAAGCGGCAAAACATCCCTGACTGAAATCCTGACCGAACGATTCAGGGCAAAGGCCTACTACGAGGACATCAACAACCCGTATATCAGCGATTTTTACGACGACATGAACCGTTGGTCGTTCAACTTCCAGATATATTTCCTGGGCAGCCGCATTAAGCAGACTCTTGAGATACAGCAGCGTGAGGGGTATGTAATACAGGACAGGACGATCTACGAGGACGCCCATATCTTCGCCGACAATCTCCACCAGATGGGGCTCATGTCCTCGCGCGATTTCGGTACATACATAAAAATATACGACCTGGCCACCCACCTCGTCCCCACTCCCGACCTGCTTATCTACCTGCGCGCCAGCGTTCCTACCCTGGTAAGCCAGATCCTCAAGCGCGGCAGGAGCTACGAGATGTCCATCGACATCGACTACCTCGAAAGGCTCAACACCAAATACAATAACTGGATAGCAAACATCTACAAAGGCGAGGTACTGACGTTAGATATCGACGATAAGGACTTCGTTATGAACCCGGGAATAGTGGACGGCATCGTGGCCTACATAAAAGACCTGGAGGAGAATAAAAAGAATTTGTAAATTAGACAATGAGGCAATATGAAAATGAAATAATTATTTTTTACCTTTATTACCCATATTTCAATTGTCTGATCCATAATTAGAATTAAGGTGTTTCCCGGGGAATTCTTAAAATATACGGAGGAGGTTCTTGGCAATGAAACCTCCTCTTTGCTTGCGGCACTGGACGGCGAGCCTCCCGTTTCGGTACGCATGAACCCTTATAAGACAGACTCGCCGCCTATAAGCGTGGCGGGGATAGATGCCAAAGGCGTGGTGCCCTGGTGCCGACACGGCCGTTACCTTCACGAGCGGCCTTCCTTTACGTTCGACCCTCTTTTTCATGCGGGGCAATACTATGTACAGGAAGCATCCTCGATGTTCGTAGGGCATATTCTCAAATCCGTAACCGGGGAGCAGGAAGGCACCCGCATCCTCGACCTATGTGCGGCACCCGGCGGCAAAACCACGCTTTATTCATCGTTGGCCGGGCTCGACGGGTTGGTGGTAGCCAACGAGGTTATACGCCAGCGCGCGGGAATACTGGCCGGCAATGTGCGCAAGTGGGGATTGGGAAATGTGGTGGTAACGAACAACGACCCTTCTCATTTCGCTCCTTTCAGGGAATGGTTCGACGTGGTTGCGGTGGATGCGCCCTGCTCGGGGGAGGGGATGTTCCGTAAGAATCCCGAAACCCGGACAGAATGGAGCCCTGACAACGTAAAGATGTGCGCAGCGCGGCAACGCAGGATACTGGCCGGTGCATGGGATTCGCTCAGGCCGGGGGGCATACTTATTTACAGCACCTGCACATTCAACCGTTACGAGAACGAAGACAATATAGCGTGGCTTGCCGGTAATTTCGGATGCGAGAATGCCGGCGTAACTGTTCCTGCGGGGTGGAATATCGTGCAAACCGAGGCGGGAACTATAACATGCTTTCGATTTTATCCGCATAAAATAACCGGGGAAGGATTCTTCGCCTGCGTGGTACGCAAGACAGGGCAAAAAGGAAGGCCAGCCAACCCGAAGCCGCGCAGAAGCATTTTTGCAGACGGGGCCAAAGCGGAAATAAACGAACTCCGGAATTGGGTGGAACAGCCCGAAGTAATGCATTTCTCACGGATAGGTGATAATTTCTACTGTTATTACGAGCCTGCATTCCGCGACATTAGAACGGTATCTGAAAACCTCAACGCCATACATTCGGGAATCTGTATGGGCCAACTGTTCGGCAATAAACTGAAACCCGACCATTCACTGGCTATGTTCCACGGCCTGAACCGTAACAAAGTAAGCGATGCTTCGCTAAGCCTTGAAGAGGCTATAAAATACCTTCGCAGGGAGGAGCTGCGGGATGTTTCGCTGGCAGAAGGTATGAGCCTGGTGAACTTCGATGGTGCGCCGCTGGGCTGGATAAAGCGGATAGGCGGTAGGGCCAACAACATGTATCCAAAGCAACTGGCCATCCTGAGGCAGCAACAGCACGTTATTTAAATCTGGTTATTCGTTCTATTTTGCAAAATAGAACAGGAAAACTCTTAGAGGAAACTGTGTTTTCTGTTATTTATTCAAGTTACTAAGGCAGCCTGTTTGAAAAGATTTCAAACAGGCTGCCTTAGTAACTTTTAGAGTAACCATGGGATACGAAGTATCTCCCGAAAGTTCTTTGGTTCTTTCTTACAAGAAAGAATAAAATGAATCCGATTAAATAACGTGCTGCTGCTGGCTCAAGTGTCCATGTTTTCGGTAAGTTTGCGGACGATCTTGAAATTATAGAAGAATTCCTTTGCGATAACGCGGAGCACCGTATATGCCGGAATGGCGAGTAGCATTCCTACAACCCCGCCCACATGGCCTGCCATAAGAAGGACGATAAAAATTTCGAGCGGATGGGCCTTAACGCTGTTGGAATATATTATAGGCTGCAGGATTATATTGTCAATCCCCTGTGCTATCAAGACGCTGCTGCCGATGGAAAGGAATACGTTCAGTGCAGTAAAACCGGCAGGAGGCATTGCGATACCTATCAGGAGGCATATCCCGAATCCGAGCCACGGTCCCACGTAGGGAATAACGTTCAGCACCCCGACGATTATCCCCATAAAGAAAGCGTCCGAAGCCGGAAATCCCCATATCATAAGGCCGCTGGCGACGAGTATCATCATTATCGTCGATTCACATATTATCCCTATCAGGTACCTTGAAAGGAGTTTCGTTGCCGAGCCCAGCGCATGTTTGATGTTCTCCTCGTATTTTG
Organism: uncultured Tidjanibacter sp.; assembly: GCA_934663885.1. Taxonomy (GTDB): domain Bacteria; phylum Bacteroidota; class Bacteroidia; order Bacteroidales; family Rikenellaceae; genus Tidjanibacter. The sequence goes on along the minus strand of CAKUKW010000061.1, from coordinate 2,942 downwards.
TAGGCGTGACCGCAAGCAGGATACGCAGGAAAAGCCTGTCGTCCTTCAGGAAAAAGAACGACATGAAGACTATCGAAAACAGCGCTATCAAGGTGTTTGCAGCGGTAGATACGACAGACGAAAGTATATTACCGATAGCGCCCGAATTAAATATTTCCCCTATGAAATTGGAAATCTCCCCCCTCACGGAAAAATCCTGGACGTCTATTGCAAAGTATTCGTGCAGGAATTCCTCGAAACTCTTTATAGGCCCGTCGAGGGAAGCCAGCAGGCCCTGTATATCGAGGTTGGCCAGCTCGCTGACCTTGCCGAAAATAAGGGGAATGAAAAGCCAGAAGAAAGCTACCGCTATTCCGAGTATAGCCGCCAGCGTAATAAGGGCCGCCAGCCACTGCGGTATTTTGAAATTTTTGATGTGGACATTTGTCAGGGCGCTTACCAACGGCCGGCCTATGATGCCTATAACGGCTGCCACTATTATGTAAACGACTATGGAGCGGAAGTACCAGACAAGCAGCAGGCCCAATATCGTAGCCACGGCCGCTATTATGTATTTAGGTACTTTCTGCATAATTTACCCTTATCTTTTGAGCCGGGCCAGGGGCGTCTGCGAGCCGCGCACCCTGTCGCCGTGTTTTACGAGTATCTCGGTTCCGAGGGGCAGAAAGATATCTACGCGCGACCCGAGTTTTATCATGCCGCACCTGGTGTTCTGAACGACTTTCGCACCCTCTTCAGCATAATTTACTATACGGCGGGCCGCAATTCCAGCGATCTGTCGGAACAAAATCTTTTCACGGCCTGTATCGACGGCGGTAGTCATACGCTCGTTCTTTTCGGAGCATTTGGGATGCCATGCGACCATGTGTTCCCCGGGATGGTGTCGGCGGTACAGCACTGTTCCCCCGACAGGGTACCAATTGATATGCACATTGGCTATCGACATGAATACCGATACCTGTATGCACCTCTCATTGAGGAACTCACTCTCGAAAACCTCCTCGATGACCACCACCTTACCATCGGCTGCGGAATACACAAGTGCGTCATCCGTAATATGCTCTCTGGAAGGATCGCGGAAAAAACTGACCAGTCCCGCAAAAAGCAGCAGGAAAATCCCCGAAACCAGCCAAAAAGGCCACATAGAACTGCCCGACATTCTCACGATGAGAAATGTGGCGAGCATTATACCCGCGGTCACAGCCAATCCTGCCAAAATTGTCCGGTATCCTTCTTTATTTATTTTCATCTTTCGGAAAAAGGGAAATCCCTAAAGAGCAAAGATACTAAAATATGTATAAACCAAAGGCACTGTAAACAAGAGCGAGTCTACACGGTCGAGGAATCCCCCGTGTCCCGGAAGTATATTGCCCGAGTCCTTGACCCCGGCGGAACGTTTCAACAACGATTCTATAAAGTCCCCGAATACGGCCCCGCCGACTATGACGATTCCGAGCCCTCCCCAGAACATAAGGTTTCCACCTATAAGGTGCCCAAACAGGACGGATGCAGCTACTGCAAAAACAAGGCCGCCAAAAAACCCCTCCCACGACTTCTTAGGGGAAATGCGCTCGAATAGTTTATGGCGCCCGAACAGAACGCCCGTAATATATGCAAATGTATCATTGACAGCCACTACACCGATGACCGCAAGTATCAGCCAGGGAGAATAGCCTCCTCCGATAAAAGCCAGCGCGCATAACAGGCACAGCGGTAATGCCACATATACCAGCCCCCCGAGGGCGACGGAGATATTCGAAAGGGGATCTTCCTTTTTACGGTAGAGCTCCGCAACAAAAACGGAGGAAACAAGCGGGATAGTTACTGGAAACCAGTTTTTGCTTATTATCCCTGAAACCACAAGGAATGTTACGGCAATAATTAACAGCCCGACAATAATGGGATACCATCTAAGCGGGCGGACGCCTTTATGAGTCGCAAGCGCTAAGAATTCGTGCATCGCTCCCGCACATACCACCAGCGTAATTGCAAGGAAACTGTAAGAAGAGAGGATGAGGCAGGCCGCTACGACGGCAATTAGTATTACAGCCGTCAGGGTGCGCACCATAAAATTACTTCCTTTCTCCCCCATATTCTTTATAATTAAAACGGACTACCCGCTGCCTGCGGGGTAGTCCTTATTATCAGATAGGTTTAAGATACTGATGTATTCCAGTCCGGCATTTCGGTATCCGGCTCGGGGCCTGACTCCACAGGATCGGCGGTATCGGCCGGCTTGCGGAGTCGCGCCTCCTCCTGATCTTTCTTTATATCCTGAGTGCGCTTACCGAATATCCTTTCAAGGTCTTCGGCGAACACAACCTCCTTTTCGAGGAGCAGTTCGGCGAGTTCGGTAAATCCTTTTTCGTTGGCACGGAGTGTTTCCAGAGCCAGTTTATACGAATCGTCGAGCATCTTTTTCACTTCATCGTCTATCAGCTTGGCAGTCTGCTCGCTGTACGGTTTCGTAAGCGAATATTCGCTCTGGCCCGAAGAATCATAATAGCTCATATTACCAACCTCGTCGCTCATGCCGTAATAAGCCACCATAGCATAAGCCCTTTTAGTAGCTGTTTCGAGATCGCTGAGCGCTCCGGTTCCCATCGTGTGGAAAACGAGCTGTTCCGCCGCGCGTCCTCCCAGTGTGGAAGCCATTTCGTCGAGCAACTGCTCGCGCGTGATGACCTGACGCTCCTCGGGTAAGTACCAGGCGGCGCCCAATGCCCTGCCCCGGGGAATTATGGTAACTTTTATGAGCGGGTTGGCGTGTTCGAGCACCCAGCTCACCGTAGCGTGGCCCGCCTCGTGATAAGCGGTAAGCTCCCGTTCGTGCTGCGGGATCACCCGGCTCTTTTTCTCGGGACCTGCGATGACCTTGATCTCCGCGTCCTTCAGGTCCTGCATGGTGATGAAGTGCTGATCCTTTCGGGCTGCCAACAGTG
>CAKUKW010000060.1 GCA_934663885.1 uncultured Tidjanibacter sp. | reverse complement strand
ACCGCGGAAGAGCACCCCGTAGACAGTGACTACCTGGTTGACATACGCGGCGAACGGCCGTCCCCACAGGCCCGCGCCCGCGAACTATGGCTGGAAACGGAGCATCTCTGGACTCAATTTCCGGGTTTCATAGAAGCGCTCAGGGAAGCGTGAGCACCAATATTAAACTCTGTTCTATAATTCGCAATTAACTCATTAGTCATATCCCTTCCGAACTTTGCGTTTAGACGGGACTCAGTTCAGCAATTATTTTACTACGTAAAACGATTCGTAATTCAAATATGTATAAATGGGGCGACGAGAGGCCTTTCAACAGCTATTCCGGCTATTTCCGGAAGCTGCTCGGCGAAAGGGTGCAGAAAGTAACCGTTAACGCGGGGTTCACATGTCCCAACCGCGACGGCAGCAAAGGGACTGGCGGATGCACTTTCTGCAACAACGAAGCCTTTACTCCTTCGTACTGCCAGCCCTCCAAAAGCGTTGTACAACAAATAGAAGAGGGTATTGAATTCCATGCCAACCGCTACCGGAAGGCCGAAAAGTATCTCGCATATTTCCAGTCGTTCTCGAACACCTACGCTCCGCTCGAAAAGCTGAAAGAGATTTACGGGCAGGCCCTCGCCAACCAGCTTGTGGCGGGAGTCGTTATAGGGACGAGACCCGACTGCGTGGACGAGGAAAAACTCGATTATTTCGCAGAACTTTCGAAAGAGAAATATGTGGCGATAGAGTACGGAATCGAGTCCTGTTACGACGACACGCTTAAAGCGATAAACAGGGGGCATGATTTCAACTGCGCACACCGGGCGGTGGAGGCTACTGCACGGCGGGGTATACATACCGGAGGGCATTTTATACTTGGGCTGCCCGGCGAAACCGATGATATGCTCATCCGTCAGACAGCCTTGATAAACGAACTGCCCCTGACCACCATAAAATTCCACCAGCTACAGGTATTCAAGGGAACCGCCATGGCGGGAGAGTGGCAAGCCCATCCGGAAAGTTTTCCGTTCAGGGAGCTGCCTGCATATATGGATATGTTCATAGAGATACTGCGCCGCCTCAGGCCCGATATAGTTGTGGAACGTTTCGCGGGCGAAGCGCCGCCCCGGTACCACCTTGGACCGAACTGGGGGCTCGTAAGGAACGAGCAACTGCTGGCAATGCTCGAAAAACGCCTTATAGAAAAAGGGGTATGGCAGGGAGAGCTTTATACTGAATTACGGGAGCCGCCTTTCCAATCCGGCATTTACTTATGAAACACCCGCTATGAAAGGCCCGAACGGGACGAAATTAAAAGGAATCGATAGAGTAAAAGTTACACGAAATAGGATTCGAGTTTGTCGGCTATACGGGAAGCAGCTGAAAGCTTGCTCTCAAGCGGGTGATCGGTAACACCGCCCGCGCGGTCGAGGATCGTGATTTTATTGGTATCGCCACCGAATCCGGCTCCCTTGTCATTTAAGGAGTTGAGAACGATAAAATCGAAATTCTTGCGTTCCATCTTAGAGCGCGCATTATCCATCTCATTGTCCGTTTCCAGGGCGAAACCAGCCAATATCCTGTTGCCTTTGACCTTACCGGCTTGTGCGGCAATATCGGCCGTAGGTTTAAACTTGACGAGCATTTCGCCGTCTTTCTTTTTTATTTTCGAGGCGGACGGCTCCGCAGGGGTATAATCTGCGACCGCGGCGCACATAACCGCACCGTCAACTCCCGTGAATCGCTCCATGAAAGCCTTGCGCATATCTTCGGCGGAAACTACGTCAACCCGCTCGACTCCGGCAGGGGCCGGCAGTGACGCAGGTGCTGAAACGAGTGTGACCGAAGCGCCCCTCGCTGCAAGCTCTGCGGCTATGGTGTAACCCATTTTGCCTGTAGAATGATTGGAAATGTATCTTACCGGATCTATGGACTCGACAGTGCCTCCGGCGGTAACCAGGAGCCGCTTACCTTTCAGCGAGGAGTTTTTTTTTTCGAAAATGGGCCGGATCTGATCTACTATCTCTTCGGGTTCGGCCATCCTGCCTTTGCCCGAAAGGCCACTGGCAAGCTCGCCGGAGCCGGGCTCGATTATAAGTACACCCCTGTCGCGGAGTATCGCTATATTTTCCTGGGTGGCGGGATGTGCGTACATATCGAGGTCCATCGCCGGAGCCACCGCTACGGGACAGCGTGCGGAAAGATATGAGGTCAGCAGGAGATTGTCGGCTACGCCTCGGGCCATTTTAGCCATCGTGTTGGCCGAAGCGGGGGCTATCAGGTAGAGGTCGGCCCATTCGCCCAGGCTCACGTGGCTGTTCCATGCGCCGTTCTCGGGATCGAAAAAGTCAACCAGAATAGGGTTTTTCGACAGAGTGGCCATAGTCAGGGGAGTAATGAACTGCTTTGCCAGGGGAGTCATCACGACCTTCACGCCGGCGCCCTCCTTGACGAGCGCACGAACAAGTATAGCAGCCTTGTAAGCTGCTATGCTGCCCGTTATGCCCAGTAATATGTTGCGTCCGGATAAACTACCCATACCATATAACATTAAGATCCGTTGTGGCCCGTTTGGAGCCGCACCCGGATTACATTATTATATCTTCGCTCTCCTCGGCCGCGTTACGGAAGTAAACGTCGTGGTTAAGGAACTCCTCCGTAGCTATAAGCGACGGCTTGGGCATACGCTCATAGTATTTCGAGATCTCTATCTGCTCACGGTTCTCGAAAGTTTCCTCCATCGAATCGCCGGAAGTCGAGAACTCGGCCAGCTTGCGGTTAAGCTCCTGCTTGAGGGCGGTCGATATCTGGTCGGCCCGGCGCGATACGATAACGACCGATTCGTAAATATTGCCGGTCTGCTCGTCGATGTCCGTCATTTTGCGGGTAACCGTGTTATTGGGAACATTATTCTTCTTGATGTCCATATTATGTAAGAGTCTGTTAAATAATATTTCTCTTGTTTTTCAATAGCCTTTCCAGCGCCTTTTCCGCGGAACTTATTATATCTCTGTCTTGTTTTCCACTTTGTCTACAGGATGAAGCTCGATATACTTTCTGGCCACATCCATTATTTTGTCGGCCTCCTTACGATGGGTACTCTCGGGAAATTCGGCAATAAAGGTATAGTAAGAATCCATAACGTCGAGAAACCTTTCGCGCTGCAGCGACTCTATGGAGTTGGCTGCCAGCTCGTAGCCCGACTTGGTCGTCAGGAAGAGTATCTCTTCCCTGTATGGTGTTTGCGGATATTTCGCCAACGCATTCCTGAACGCCACTACGGCAGACTTGTAACGTCCTATTTTATAATAGGTCCTGGCATTGATGAACTCCTTTTCATAAAGCTTGTTTTGCAGGTCGTCAAGCCTGGCGAGGCATTGCTCCCTCATTATACTGTTCGGGTAGCGCTCCACATACTCGTTTATATACCTGATGGCCTCGATGGTATAGGTTTGATCACGGTCTGCACGGGGAGAGCGGTGGTAAAACGTCATTGCATACATATACTCGGCATCCTCGATGAAAGGGCTGCGGCCGAACCGGCGGCGGAAATCGTCGAATATCATCTCGCTGCTGTCGAAATCGAGAGTTTGGTACAGAGACATACCCTTATAGTACAATATCGTATCCTCGCGCGCCGTACCCTGATAGAAATAGGTAATTTCCTCGAGAAGATGCAGGGTTTTCTCATAGTCCTCCTTTTCAAAGTAGTCGAGCGCTGTAGTGTACATAAGATCCCTGTCACCGCTTTTGATAACTTTGTTATAGGTCGTACATCCTGCCACGAGGGCGGCCAGAAGAGCAATAAAAATGATTACGGAGATTTTTTTCTTCATACTTAAAAAACGGATTTCCGGGAGGCGTCCGAATTTAGATCGCCTGCAAAGTTATACATTTTAAACGACAGCCGAAAACTATTATTGCATTTTTTAGATTCCATCTCAATGTTTTATTACCCAAATCGGGCTTTATGGGCAAAGTTCGGGAATAATTTATAAATTTGTGCGGATATTATACTTTCATCAGGATAGCCTGAGAACAATACAACACACTAAATACCAATCATTGTGAATATACTAGAGCGAATAAAGAAAAATTCGGGCGGCCCCATAGGGCAGTATATCGACTATGCCCACGGTTACTTCGCTTTCCCGAAACTCGAAGGCGAAATAGGGCCGCGTATGAAATTCCGCGGCCGCGAAGTGCTCAACTGGAGCCTCAACAATTACCTGGGCCTGGCCAACCATCCGGAGGTCCGTAAAGCCGACGCCCAGGGAGCGCTGGAGTTCGGCATGGCCGCGCCGATGGGAGCGCGCATGATGAGCGGCCAGACAAAATGGCACGAGCAGCTGGAGCGGGATTTCGCCGATTTCGTAGGTAAGGAGGATTCTTTCCTGCTCAATTTCGGCTACCAGGGCATGATATCCATAATCGACTGCCTGCTGACGCGCCGCGACGTAGTGGTTTACGACTCCGAGGCTCATGCCTGCATTATCGACGGCCTGCGCATGCACATGGGCAAAAGGTTCGTTTATCCCCACAACAACATGGAAAAACTCCGTGTGGAGCTCGAACGTGCAACAGCCCTGGCTAAAGAAACAGGGGGGGGAGTTCTCGTCATTACCGAGGGAGTATTCGGCATGAAAGGCGATCTGGGCAAACTGGACGAGATCGTGGCGATGAAAAAGGACTTCGACTTTACGTTCCTGGTAGACGATGCACACGGTCTGGGCACAATGGGCCCGGACGGCAGCGGTACTCCCGCCCATTTCGGTGTTACCCATGGAGTGGACGTAATATTCGACACCTTCGCCAAATCCATGGCCGGTATAGGCGCGTGGGTTGCAGGCCCGAAATATGTAATCGACTTCTTCCGTTACAATATGCGCTCGCAGCAATATGCCAAGAGCCTTCCGATGCCTATGGTCATAGGCGGCCTGAAGAGACTCGAAATGATAAGGAACCATCCCGAGTTCCGCGAAAAACTGTGGGCCATAACGCGCGCCCTGCAGGAAGGATTCGTCAGGCGAGGTTTTGACATAGGCGACACACAGTCGCCGGTTACTCCCGTCTATATGAAAGGCGGCGTGGAAGAGGCCACGAACCTGGTTTACGACCTTCGGGAGAGGCACAACCTCTTTTGCTCGGTAGTGGTTTACCCCGTCATTCCGAAAGGGGAGATCATCCTGCGCATCATTCCTACCGCGTCACACACCATGGAGGACGTTGAATATACGCTGGCTTGTTTCGACGACTGCCGTGAAAAGCTGCTGAAAGGGGAATACCAGAAACCGATGCCCCGCGTGGCGGACAAATAACCCGGACGGATAAAACTATGGGCCTGTTACGGCCCATAGTTTTTTATCAGGGCAAATTAATAAAACTTGCCGCATTCAATATTAACCGTAAAAATTATTCTATGAAAAGAACTTTCTTCTTCCTTACCATTATCGCCGCGGGCGTTATCCTGCTGGCAGGCTGCTCGAAAGGACAAAACAATAAGGCACTCCTTTACAGGGTCTCGGGAGGCGGGCTCGAAAAACCGTCTTATATTCTGGGAACGCATCACATGGCCCCTTTATCAATTCTGGAAGGCATAAAAGGATTCGAAAGCGCTTTCGGATCTTCGGAAATCGTAGCCGGCGAGCTCCTGATGTCGGATATGATGGCACTCCAGATGGCGATGATGCCGCATATGGCGATGCCCGAAGGACTCACTTACGCCGGGTTGCTTTCCGCAGAGGATTACGCTATACTTGACGAGGCCCTCCAGAGGGATCTCGGCGCCGGCCTTGCAATGTTCGGCGGCATGCATCCCGCAGCGCTGAATATCGTATATACGACGACCATGTATGCCAACAATATGCCCGATTACGATCCGGCGCAGACCAGCATAGACCAGCACATACAGCTCCGCGCGAACGAAGAGGGAAAAACGGTCGTAGGCCTCGAGACCGTAGAGGATCAGATAAATGCCATGTTCTACTCCGAGCCTATAGAAGTTATGGCACAGGCGGTGGTCGAGATGGCCAAGAATCCGGAATATTACCTGAACCAGGTAAATGAACTCAATAAATACTATGAGGAGCACAACCTCGACAAGCTTTATGAAATATCGTTCGAAAACCCCGACGACCCGTTCAAAATGGAGGAATTCGAACTCGCCCTGCTTAAAGAGCGCAACGACAACTGGATGGAGCAGATCCCCCCGATGATGCGCCAGCAGGCCGTCTTCGTGGCGGTAGGAGCGGGACACCTTCCGGGCCCCGACGGTATCCTGACCCAGCTCAGGAAAATGGGTTACAAAGTCGAGCCGGTCAAATAACGGGTCATAGAACGGCAACGATATTAAAAAATAAATGATCTGCGGCTCCGGAGCCGCAGATCATTTATTTTTATAGCGCCATCAAATGACGACCCCGGGATTTGTTCTAAATTTTACCCTAAATCGGCTTAACCGCCGAAACAATCAGCATCATGGGGCGCCTGAGTTCGTCTCTCATTTCAGGTACCTCATCCAGCATAGACGGATCAGGCTGCGGCTCCTCAACCCCGGTTATCATGAATCCCTGCCGCAGGAGGCCGTTCAGGTAAGTGGTCAGCGTCTTATGGTATTTGGCAACCTCGACGCCGAGGAAATGCGGGCTTCGCCTGCCTTCCCTGAAATAATTATCCACAGGCCAGCAAAGTTTCCCGCCACACCCATCCTCAACCCACTGCTGACTTCCTTCGGCCGTAAAGACGGGATGCTCTACGGAAAACACGAATACCCCTCCGGGAAAGAGTGTCCGGTATACTTTTGAGGATATGTCTTCGAAAGATTCGAGGTAATGGAAAGCAAGCGAACTAAGCACCACATCGAAAGAGTCCGCCGGATATCCGTAATCCTCTATTGCAAGGCATTGGTAACTTACCGCCTGATAATTATTCCTTTCCCGAGCAACCGCTATCATTTTTTCAGAAATATCCACACCCAGGACTTTGGATGCCCCGTGTTCGGCGGCGTAAGCGCAGTGCCATCCGAAACCGCAGCCCAGATCGAGAACACGGCTGCCGGCGAGGTCGGGCAACATGCCTTTAAGGACATGCCACTCTCCAGCCCCTTCCAATCCTTCCATGGAGCGTTTCATTTCTCCGTAGCGATTGAAAAATACTTCATCGTCATACCTGTTCTCTTTCATTGCAGAAGGTTCAGCGCTTCGAGTATGGTATTGTCTATTTTATACATATTGGCATAATAACCTACCTCCTCCAACGGGGTATTGCGGCCTATATAAGCCCTGAGGTACGTAATCAACAGCTCTTTGGATTCTGCAATCTGTTTCCTGTCGGGTTTCAGCCCCTGCGAGGCGGCGTAATCCACGAAATCATCGACGAGGGCGTCGCCGTCGGCCAGCATTTTATCGAGCTCGGCCACGGTCTGTATCGAGTTGATGTGATCGCGGTGCTTATCGGCGTAAATGCGCGAATAGAGGTAGATATAGTTCCGCCCCCGCGCCTCTGCGAAATATTGGTTGACCCTTGTGGTATCCAGCGGCACGAAAACGTCGGGCATTATACCGCCGCCGCCGTAAACCGTTTTGCCGCCAGGGGTCGTGTATTTAAGGCTCTCGTCGAAACGGATGCTGTCGGCAGTGTACATTTCGTCGTGCATAAAGCGGAGGTAAATATCGTCTTCATATCCATGCTCCCCGTTACTGAACGGCTTTTGGATGGACCGGCCGGTAGGTGTATAATAACGAGCTACCGTAAGCCTTATGGCGGAACCGTCCCTGAATGGTATCTGATTCTGGACTAGCCCCTTGCCAAACGAGCGGCGTCCCACGATAGTACCCCTGTCGTTGTCCTGCAAAGCTCCGGCCAGTATCTCGCTCGAGGAAGCGCTACCCTCATCGATTACCATTACAAGCTCTATATCGGTATATTTGCCGTAGCCGTCGCTGAATTCCTCCAGCCTTTTACCGGCGCGGTCTTCGGTATAGACTATGAGGTTGCCCAGGGGCAGAAACTCGTTAGCAAGCAGGATAGCCTGCTCAAGGTATCCGCCCGTATTGTCGCGGATATCGAATATGAGCTTTTCCATACCCTCCTCCCTGAGGCGTCCCAGCGCCTTGACTATCTCGGAGTGGGTATTTCGGGAGAAGGTGGTCAGCCTGAGATACCCTATCTGCGGTTTTATGATGAACGCCGCGTCGACGCTCTTGAGCAGTATCTTGTCCCGTGTAATGGTTATAGGAACAAGGTCGGGAATGCCCTGCCGTTCGACGGAAACGGTTACTTTGGTGCCCCTCTTGCCGCGCAGCATTTTCAGGACGTCGTCCTGCTCTATTTTCTGTCCTGCCACCAGCGAATCGTTTATCATTATTATCCTGTCGCCGTTCTGCATGCCGGCCTTGTAACTCGGGCCCTGCGAAACGACATTCAGCACCACGATAGTATCGGTAAGCATATTGAAAGTGACCCCTATGCCTTCTATCTCTCCCTCCAGTTCCTCGGAAGCACGCTCCATAGACACTGGCGGAATATAAACCGAATGCGGGTCGAGCTGACCCATGAGTTCAGGCATAAGGTTGTCGACCAGAGTATCAATATCCACTTTCTCGACGTAATATTTATCAATTAGCGAAAGCGTGGCATCTATTTTATTGCCCGATACGGCGCCCTGCGGGCTGAGGTTCCGTGTATCCGTTCCGCGGCGCGATATAAAAGTCCCGAGCAGGATGCCCAGAACCACCGATACGGCTGCCACAAGAGGTATTATTATAACTAAACCATTGTTCTTTTTCATTTCAATATATATTTCCGGAAGGGAAAGTTACTTATTTTTAAACATGTACGACAAACCTACAGTAAACGCGTACTGGTATTGTATCCAGTCCTTGTCTTCTTTCTTATAATAAGCCTGTGCGTAAACGCTGGCTGTAATAAACCGCGATATCCTCATGTCAAAAGTGTTATCCCACCTGATGAGGGGAGTTTGCCATGGCGACGAATACGAAGTAAAAGCGTAAAAAGTGGAGCGGAAACGGTAATTTTTCTTTTTCCCGAACTGCTTGTCGAAATATATCTCGGCCGAAGGCCCTATGTGCCCTGTTATGCTCTCGCCCTTTTTTACACCGTATTTGGTTCCTCCGTCCGCGACGTTGTCCCAGATGCGTTTATCCCACACAGTCGTTACGCTTCCGCTCAGTGGCGAGATTGTGATCCTGAACGGATTATCCTTCTTCTTAAAAGTAAAACCGACCGCAACGTCGAAGTAACCCGGAGCCATAAAATTGGATACCAACGTGTTATCCGTCCTGCTCGGATACCCTTCGGTAAACTGTGTGCGGAGGTTCGATGTCGCGGAGTAAGACCAGTTGCTGTGCATGGGCCACCCCATCTGGAAATTTATCTTCAGCTCGTCCTTATTCTTATAAAAGTTATCGCGGGATGAAGCGGCTTCAGGATCACTTACTACCGTCATTCCATACTTCCCGTCGATTATATACTCCATCGAGAATTTATTCTTTTTGTATGAGTGCTTGAAAAATATAACCGCTTCCATCGAGAAATTGTTGTCGACGCTTGCCGACCATTTCTCATAGCGCTGCAATGAAGTCGACAGCTTGGAATTGAACTCTATCGTATTG
>CAKUKW010000059.1 GCA_934663885.1 uncultured Tidjanibacter sp. | reverse complement strand
CTATATTACCTACCTTGTCTTTCTTGTACTCGATGTCGTGTTTTTTAGCGAACTGCTCGAGCCACGCTATTATCTTCTCCTCTTTTTTCGACGGCCGCGGAACGGTAGTTATTTCGTCGAATATCTCCCATACCAGCCTGGGTTCCAGCTTGCTTATCTCTGACATGATTTTGTGGTTTTATGATTAATTTACAAATGATTGCCGGTGTAACACGTAAAGATACTAATTTTTTCCCGGAGGAGGGGGCCGGCAGGTCCGATATTTTTGTTATCTTGCATATAATCTATTTGAGCTTCATCGAATAAAACCTAAGATTTCAAACGAACTTAAATAATTCCAGATATGAGTAAGATAAGGATAGGACACGGATACGACGTACATGCACTTGCAACCGGCTCGCAGTTGAGGCTGGGCGGAATAGACATATCGCACACTAAAGGCATCGAAGCCCATTCGGACGGGGATGTTGTAGTCCATGCCGTTTGTGACGCGCTGCTCGGAGCCGCCGCTTTGGGTGATATAGGGATCCATTTTCCCGATACGTCGTCCGAATTCAAGGGCATTGACAGCATGGAATTACTGCGCCGTACGGTGGTACTGCTCGAGAAGGACGGGTATGAAATAGGCAATATAGACATTACGATAGCGGCCCAGGCCCCCAAGCTCAGCCCTTACACCCCTGCAATGCGTTCGAGGATTGCCGATGTGACCGGTATAGGTGAGGAGAAGGTGTCTATAAAGGCAACGACTACCGAACATCTCGGCTTCGTAGGGCGCGAAGAGGGTATCGAGGCTTTTGCCGTGGTTCTTATCGAGGAGCATCAGAAAGAGTACTAACCAAACTTTATAGTTATGAAACGCATATTATTGTTTGTAGCACTGCTTTTTGCAGTAACAGCCGTTTATGCGCAAACCACTCCCGAAAGGTACGTCCGTGAGGGGTATGTTTACGATAAAGCCACTAAAGAGCCTGTCCCGTCTGTTATGGTGTATATCGACGGCACGTCCTATTTCGGAATTACCGACGATAAGGGCCGCTACAAAATAAGAGTTCCTCACGGCATCGACTCCAAGGTTATCTTTTCTCATGTAAGTTATAAAACTTTCTCTGTTCCGATCTACAAGCTGTCAGGGATGGTATATATAGAGGAGAGCATAAATGTCATCGACCCGGTTTCCGTCACGGCGAGCAAGTTCGACTCCCAGAGGGAGAAAATGATCAGGGCTTTCAGGGAACATTTTCTCGGTAACGATGCGGACGCCAGGAAGTGTATCATCGAGAATGAAGACGACATCCAGTTTAAATATGATGAGGGTGTCCTCTATGCCTGGATCGACACTCCTTTGATCGTAAATAATGTCTATCTGGGCTATAGGATACATATAGATTTAAAAGATTTCAATCTGGAATTTAAGAACAAAAACAATATAAATTCTTCCAATGCCGGAAAGGTTTACTATTCATATTACTCCGTATTCGAAGATCTGCATGAAGGTAAAAGGATCTACAATTCCCGCAGGAAAACCCTCTATCAAAGGACTCCGCTATGTTTTTTCCGTAACGTGATCAGGGGGACGCTGAAAGAGACGAATTTTATTCTGGAGAATAAAGGCGAAGTAATAAATCCCCGGAACTATTTTGAAGTAACGGATATTACCGCGGATTTAAAATATGTGGAAATACCCCTTAAAAGATTCGAAGAGGTCGAACTCGGTACGTATTCGGGTTATTTATACAGCATATTGGATATAACTTACAATAAGACCATAAAAAGCCAGATAATATTCAAGACTTCGGAATTCTACGTAAATTATTACGGCATTCCTAAGGAATACAAGCTTATAGAATATTACGGTGATATGGGTAACCAGAGGGTAGCGCAGACGTTGCCGCTCGATTTCGAGCCTTGACTACGGCCCCCGGCTGTTCTGTTTTGTGTCCGTTAACAGTTTATGCGGTTTTGTGCCCTTCGGTATCTATACGGTATATCTCCGTACCTACTTTTACTGTCGCGGTGCCCCCCCGGAATGAATAGGCATCGTCGAAACGCATATCAGTGAGGTTCGTCCCGTTCGCATTGAGATATCCGAACTTATTTCCGCGCCTGGCAAGGAATGTGCCTTCCGAACAATCGCTCATCCAGTCGTAGCTTCCCCTGGTCAATTGTTTGCCCGTACGGTCATACAGTTCCCATTTACCGTCGGCACAAGCGCTGGCGACATTTTCTTTACCGTACCATTCGACGGTCTCGAAATATGGTTCTAGCACAAAATTTCCACTGCGGTCGATTATTCCCATACCCTTTTCGGTAGCAACTACCGCACGGCCCTCGTAAAAATCCCATGCTTCCAGGAATCCCGAGTTGGTTATCCTGTTGCCGTACCTGTCCGCGAAATCCCATTTGGAGCCGATGCGGAACCTGATCATCGTATCTGCCGCGGGGGCCGTGAAATCGCATTTGCGGAAATCCACCCTGAGTGTAGCGTCTTCCGACAGGCCTGTTAATGGTATGTAGTTGTCATGGCTGCCATTGCGGATCGTCGCCTCCTGTCCTTCTGTGCCAGCTGTAAGGCTTGTCAGGAGCGGGAGCGGAACAAACGGGGTCTCCGCCAACGCTGCGAGTGCGCGGTTCAGTTTTATTCTGTCCGACTCCCCTTTGAGTACAATTTCCGCTATGGTTTCAATCGGTTTTATCCGAAGGAACTGCGCCTGTGTCTTTATATGCTTTGCGCCCATGCTCAGCACTTCCGGCAATAACATACTTTTCCCGTTTATATTGGCGTATAGCGAAGGTTCGCATGCGGCAATATATGTGTTCAAAGCCAACGCTGCGAAACCCGCTATGTCTGCTTCCTGCCTCTTGTCGTGCGACATGGGGTAACCCCATGCGACCGGAAACCCGTCACTGCCGACGATTATATTTTCATGCTTGAGGTTACCGTGAATCAGGCCGTTGCAGTGGAAATCGGACGCCATGGCGGATAAATTAAGCAGCAAATCCCTGAACGGGCGCCGGTCGGAGAGCATAAGCCTGCTCCTTATGAATGTACGGAAAGGCTCTCCGTCGGGCTCCTCCTCGATTATGATATCCGCCCATATCACTTTTCCCTGCGGACCGTATGTAAGCAGCTCATCGGGAAGGTAATCGCAGTACGATAAGAACGGGTTGCTCAGGTAGCGTATTTCGAGGGCGTATTTTTCCGCGAGGACTTTTTCCCTGTCTGATATGGCCAGAGGGCAGCGCAGCAGATATTTGCCGCCGTTATATTTTATCCTGAACGTTACGATCCTTACTCCGGCGGTAAAAACCGGGTTTCCTTCCGAGTCGAGGATAGGATATGCTGTTTTCAGTGTACGCAACCTTCCCTTGCAGTTGGAAATGCTCTCTATATACGAGCCGATAGTTAAAGTCATGTTCACGATATTATGGCCCCGCTAACGGAGCCTATTGTCATCATCGGGAAAAGTTCGTTTACCGTGCAGTTGTATGCCATTGCCTTGAAGGGCGGAGCGCCGCCGTCTCCGGATTCAGATATTATACTGCTGTAGCAGTCCGGCATGAGGCTCGACATATCCCATAGAAGCCGTGCATAGGGATGGAGGGGAATTTCCTCCAACCGGGAGGGAAAGCGTATTTCAGGTCCCGGCTCTCCCGTAGTGGCCAGATGGATATTCATTAGCAGGGTATTGCCGTCGCTGGTGCCTGTATCCCTGATATTGTCGGCACAGTCACACAGCTCCCTGTAACATGCATCGGAAGCTTCCCCATCTGTTATGTTAAGTATCAGGGGAGGAAAACTTTTGGCGTTGGAAGGTTTCGAACACCACATTCTGACAAGTTTCTCGGCTTCTTTCAACGCTTCTCCCATCGGTGTGTCGCCCGAAGCTTTAGGCGTTATCCATTGTCTCCTGCGCACGACCGAAGTTACCTGGCTGCCGTCGGGCAGCCTTCTCAATATATGCAGGGTCATATTTTCGACCGGAGTTTTTGCAAGTTCGGAAGGGGTTGTAAACCCCCATTTGGCCGGAATCAGCGGCACCACGCCGTCACCGCCGTATTCTATAACCGCAATATCGAAGTAATCCCTGATCCCCTCTTCCCTGCGGCACCTGTTCACAAGTTCGTCCACGAACATGTTTATTATCCGCGTCACGGCGACCGCCTTGGTGATCCGTTCGCCCTCGAAAACCACTTCTTCCGCCATCGAACCGGAACGGTCGCACAGCAATATGAAAGCGGCCCTGTTGTTTCTCGTTATCCTTGCCGAATACATCTCTTTTTCTCTTTGTTTATGTTACGGTTTATTCGAGAAAATCTCGTAGTTTAATGTGCCGACCGGTAGGTAGGGGTTCTTACGTCCGACTTATATGTTATTATATTATGATTTCCATTTCGTGCTCCGCACCTGCCTCGAGCACGATAGCTTTGCCGTCCCTGACGGAAGATGCCGTGACGTATTGCGGCTCGGATACTACATTGCCGCCCCGTCCGATATATCCCCACAGCCCGTTTTTGCGGACAGCCGCCACTCCTCCGGAAAAAGATTTCACCGAGTCGTATACGGAGCAGTTTATGGCGCATATACCTTTATTGTCGATGAAATGATTGCAGCCGTTAAGCCTTACGGCCGCCAACCCTTCCGAAAACTCGAGTGCCGAATCGAACAAAGGCGGTATCGCGGTATTGCCGTTCTCGTCTTTATATCCCCATACGCCGCATGTACAGAACGGTGAAAGAGTACCCTTTCCGGGCCAATGGCCGGGGAAAGACGATATTACTTCCACAAGGCCCGCCAGTCGCGGGGCCGGTGAGCGCAACATGTCTAGCAACCTGTAAAGCGAAGCGTTTCCCGATTTTGCAGCCAGTCCTTTCGCTGCCGAGTAACATTCAGAAGCGCTCTCGAGTATTTCTTCCGGCTCGAAAAGAAAAATCTCTCCGTGGCCGTATCTCGCGTGAAGCGCTGGAAATTCGGCCAGGCAGTGGAGCGTTGCAGAGAGCATAGCGATAGGGTAGTCGTCAATATGGCGGTTAAAGTAAAGTTCGCTCCTGCGGGGATGGCGCCAGAAAAGTGTTCCTGTCTGGTTGCAGCTACTACCTTCCATCGAGGGCAAGAACATCGAGTCGTAATCTATAAGTTTTAAGTTTCCGTGGGGAGATATTATAATATTTTCCGGCTTTATGTCGCCGTGGGCCCATTCGGCACATAAGAGCTCCTTGGCGGCGCTGTCGAAAACAACTGCCAGACCCGCGATGCGTTCCGTGTCACCGGCATGCAGGGCTTTGCGCATCTCGAAATCCAGCGTACGCCCCTCCGCCCATTCCGTAATGGCCACGTCGTGCCAGCGGCCAGGGTCGCCGCCCTGGAACACGAATATTTCCTGCGGCAGATAAAATGACCTGCATAAAAGAGGGCTCTCTCCTGTAGAAAGAAATTCGTAGACCTCTGGTGAATATCCGACCTGTTTGGTAAAACACTTGAGTGCGTATTCTTTTTCTTCGACCGTTACCCTGAATACCGCGGCATTCCCTCCCGCAGTAAATATAGGTTCGCCGTGGAAATCAAGTTTGCAAACCGGTTCGCCGAGTGTTCTGAATAATCCTTTGGGTTGCTTAAGCGATTCTATATAACCGTATATTGCTGGTCGGGGCATAATAAATGCGTTATGCTGACAAAGTTATTAAAAAAATAAAGCACCCGAGCCTTTTCGCGGTAAAATCAGGGCTGTTTTTTATATCCGATAATCCGCAGGACAAATCAATTCTTTCCCGGGGCTGTTTTTTATATATTTGAATAATATTAGGATGCGGTTAGGGAAAGTATGTATTTTGATATGAATTCCGGCGTTACTTCGTTCCGCATTTTCCTGCCGGACTGAAGGCCGACGACGGGGCTTCCCTCTGTAAACCCGTTTGCTAAAGCAAACTCGGTTCACTATATTTGTAAACTAATAACAGAAAATCATAACCTTATGAAAAAGGAGTATATACCATTTGTAGAAGATCTCATAGAGCTTGCCGTCAGGGAAGACATAGGCGACGGCGACCATACGTCGCTGGCCACCATTCCTTCGTGGCACCGTGGGCGCATGAAGCTTCTTGTGAAGCAGCACGGAATACTGGCGGGAGTAGAGGTGGCCGAGATGGTCTTCCGCAGGCTGGACCCGCAGATCAGGATGGAAAAACTTATCGGGGACGGTTCGAAGGTAATGGCCGGCGACGTGGCTTTCTACGTTGAGGGGCATACGGTTTCCCTGCTCCAGGCCGAAAGGATAGTCCTCAATATAATGCAGCGCATGAGTGGCGTTGCGACCCAGACAGCGGTTTATGTCGAGCGGCTCGAAGGGACGAAATGCAAGGTGTTGGATACGCGAAAAACCACTCCCGGCATGCGGGTGCTGGACAAGATGGCCGTTAAGATGGGTGGAGGCGAAAATCACCGAATGGGCCTTTTCGATATGGTGCTGCTCAAGGACAACCATATAGATTTCTCGGGCGGGGTTTACGCCGCCATAACGAAAGTCAGGGAATATCTCGCGGCGGAAAACCGAAGTCTTCCGATAGAGGTCGAGGTCAGGACTCTCGAGGATATAGACGAAGTATTCCGCGCCGGTGGAGCGGACCGCATAATGCTGGATAACTTTAATGTCGGGATGACACGAATGGCCGTGGAGAAAATCGCGGGACGAACCGAAATAGAATCGTCGGGCGGTATAACCCTCGATACGATGCGCGCCTATGCCGAATGCGGTGTCGATTATGTCTCCGTAGGTGCTCTTACGCACCAGATAAAGAGCCTGGACATGAGCCTGAAAGCTGTTGCCGGCAATGAATAAAATTAGAATGTCGATGAAGAAAATTTTATTATTTGTGTTTGCCGCTGCGCTCTGTACCGGATTGCGCGGCCAGGAAAAATTCGGCTGGAACGATATAGCAGCCGGTAAATTTTTGCAAAAAAGTGTGAGCGGCCTTCGCTCGATGAACGACGGCGAGCATTATACGACAGTGCAGGGCGGGGCCATACTCCGCTACAGCTACCGTACAGGCGAGCTCGTGGATACAGTATGCAATATCCGAAGCCTGGGAAAAGTGCCCGCGCGGACTACGTCCTATACTTTCAGCGCCGACGAGAATAAGATAATGTTCCGTTTCAACAGCCGCCCGCTCTACCGCAGGTCGGCATATTCAAATTATGTGGTTTGGGACAGAAAGGACGGCTCGGAAACGATCCTGACCCAAAGGGACAGCATACGGCATGCGGCATTCTCTCCTGCAGGAGACAAAGTCGCGTTCGTTTACGACAATAATATATATGTGACGGACCTGGCCTGCGGAACTGAAACACAGGTAACCCGCGACGGCAGGTTCAACTATATAATCAACGGCATGCCCGACTGGGTATACGAAGAGGAGTTCGGCCTTTACGACCTTTTGCGCTGGTCGCCCGACGGCACCAAAATTGCTTACCTGCGCTCCGACGAGTCGCAGGTGAAGGAGTTCACGATGATGTATTACAACAGGCCCACCGACGAGGAAAAACGGCAGGTAAAGGATGGCGACATGGCCGTGCCCCTCTATACCCAACCCTTCACTTTCAAATACCCGAAAGCAGGGGAGAAGAATTCCGTCGTGGAACTCTACGTTCACGACCTGCAAAGTGGTGTCCGTACCAAAATAGATGTCGGTCACGAGACCGACCAGTATGTACCGTTCTTCGACTGGACGCCTGCCGGGCAGCTTTATTTTTTCCGCCTTAACCGCCAGCAGAGCCATCTGGAGGTGATCCTCGCGAACAGCGACGGCAGCGGAAAGGTCATATACGGGGATAGCTCGCCGGCATATATAGACGGGGTGGGGCTGGATATGCTCACGTTCATGCCCGATTCAAAACGATTCCTTGTTACGTGTGAAACCCGCACGGGGTACAACCATATTTATATGTACCACACCGACAAGGGTTTCCAGTATGCGGTTACGGAAGGCAAGTGGGAGGTTACCCAGTTAGTGCATGCGTCGGAAAGCAGGATATGGTACGTTTCCAATGAAACTTCGCCGTTGGGGACCAACCTCTATTCGGTGAATATCAGGGGAAAGCAGAAGAAAAGGCTAACTCCCGGCGACGGCACATACCGTATAATGCCGGGTAGCGGATGCAAATATTATATAAGTATGTTCTCCAATGTCTCGACGCCAAACACTGTAACCCTGCATAACGGCGAGGGCAAGCTCATAAGGACGCTTGAGGACAATGCGGGCCTGAAAGAACATATCGCTGAAATAGGCCTTCCGCAAAAAGAATTTTTCAGGATAGCCGTCGATAATAACGGCGAGCCGTTGGATCTCAACTGCTATATAGTGAAGCCGGTCGATTTCGACCCCGCTAAGAAATACCCCGTCCTTATAACCCAGTACAGCGGGCCCGGCTCGCAGCAGGTAAAGAATAGCTGGAGTGTCGGTTGGGAGGACGTGCTTGTCCAGGAGGGGTATATCGTGGCTTGCTGCGACCCTCGCGGAACGGCCGGCATGGGCGAATATTTCAAGAAACTTACCTACGGCCGGATGGGCGAAATGGAGACCGAAGACCAGATATCGTTCGCCCGGCACCTCGCATCCCTTCCTTATGTCGACAGCGAAAGAATAGGGATTTACGGTTGGAGCTACGGCGGTTTCATGGCACTTAACTGCATCCTCAAGGGTGCCGATGTCTTCAAGGCCGCCGTGTCGGTGGCCCCTGTAACTTCATGGAGATACTATGACTCGGTTTATACGGAGCGTTTCAACGGCCTTCCGCAGGGCAACGACTATGGTTACGATTCTCCGTCACCGCTGGGATACGCATCCCAGCTCGAGGGCAACCTGCTCATAATACACGGTTCGGGGGACGATAACGTACATGCACAGAATACCTACCGCATGGTTCAGGAGCTGGTGAAACACGGAAAACAATTCGATATGATGATCTATACCGACGATAATCATTCGATGGTTCCCGGAGGCCGCAGTCACATCTATACCAAGATGATAGGATATTGCCTGGATAAACTTTAGAAATAATTTTTCAGTAAAAAAGGGCCAAAATTGAGTTTTGGCCCTTTTTGGTTTGATATTTGCTTAACATAGGGAAGATTATGACAATTTAATTTACTTTTTATTAATAAACCTTTATTTAAATTAATTGATTATGAAAAAGATTTTCATTACAATCGCAGCGCTCATGTGCGTTGCGGCAACGGCAACGGCTCAGACACTCGTAGTAGTTGAGGAAAAACCGGTACTTACAAACAAACGCGGTATGCCTATCCTTCCTAAGGCCGGCGATATCGGACTCGGAGTAAGCGTCAATCCCCTTTTCGATTACATCAAGTATATCGGCAGGGATGCGGGCCCCGACTCTCCCACTTTCCAGGGCATCAGGCCTTCTATTTACGCCAAGTTCTTCACCGCTGACAATCAGGCTATCCGTTTGGGCGTTAACCTCGATTTCGGTACGGATTATTATTATGGCAATGTCCTTGCCAACGGTAATGCGGATGCTACCGTCAGGGATATGATGAAAGATTCGCGTCAGGGCGCAGGCCTCTCTATCGGTTACGAATGGAGGCGCGGCCAGGGTCGTGTCCAGGGTTTCTGGGGGCTCGAAGCAGCAGCTTCTTACAGCAGGGTTAAGACCACCTACACCTATGGC
>CAKUKW010000058.1 GCA_934663885.1 uncultured Tidjanibacter sp. | reverse complement strand
GCTCCTGGCGCCTCCCGTATATACCCGTCCTGCCGAGTTCAACGGTTGGAAAGTACCGGAGATACTATTGTCAGGGCATGATGCGATGATAGACAAATGGAAAGAAGAGCAGGCCTTTGAACGTACGAAACGCCTTCGTCCCGACCTGCTCGAAGAATAGATTAAAATAGGAAATGGCAAAAAAACCATTCAACAAACGGAAAGTAGTTTCGTTAATACTTTTTACAACTTTGATAGTAATGCCTGTCAGTGCGTTAATCGTTCATATTACGCACGGGAAAGCAACCAGCCACTTATGGCTTTACATCCACGTTGTATTCGGTGTACTGTTTACAGCCGCGGGTATTTTTCACGTTGTTTACAATTGGCGGGCATTAAAATATTATTTTACAGGAAAGAAATAAGAATTATGGATACATTGTTATTATCAGCGATTATCGGACTTGCAGCGGGAATTATTGACATTATCCCCATGGTCATTCAAAAATTGGATAAGCGTGCCACTATTTCGGCTTTTCTGCAATACTTTTTCGTATCAATTATCATTGTTAACATTGATTTGCCCCACATTGTTTGGTGGTTGCAGGGCGGTTTGATTTCTGTGGCGTTTGCTTTACCCGTTGTGGTTTTAGTTTCGGCGCAGGACAAGAAAGCCGTACCGATTATTCTGGCAATGGCTGCGGTTTTGGGGACATTGATTGGCATTGCGGGACACTTTCTGAAATGATAACGATAGAGGGTAAATTCAATGATACGACTTGCGCGCTGTCCGTCAGGCTGTCTGAAGCGATAGTTTGAACTTTTGCCGCCCGCAAGCTCGTACGCAAGCGGCGGTGGGTACGTCGGGTACAACCAGGAGAGATGGTAAACGTTGTATCGGAAAACATAAATGAGCGTTAAAAGGAAATGACAAATATTAGTGAGTATACTAAAAATGACCTTATGTCATTAAAAGAAATCTAAAATAAAAAATAGCGCATGAAAAAAGGCTTCTTGAAGAAGATATTGTTGATCGCGCCCGCAGTAGCGATAGCCGGATTGTTGGTTTTTATTTTCCTGCCGTCCAATTATCATATAAGGCGCGCGCTAACCCATTTCCTGCCTAAAATAGACCAGTACCCGATTTTTGATAACCGCGTAGTGAGGGCGGGGAATCCCCGGCCGTGGCCATTATCTGCCGATTATGGAAAGGCGGGTATCGACAAACAATACCTGGACAAATTTAATGAATTAGAGACGATAGCCTTTGTCGTTATCCGCAACGATTCGCTGTTATTCGAGAATTACCGGGAAGGATACGGCCCCGACTCTCACAGCAACTCTTTCTCAATGGCCAAGAGCATAGTATCGTTAATGGTTGGCGCGGCGATAGACGAAGGCCTCGTAAAAGGAGTCGATCAACCCGTAAGCGATTTCCTGCCCGAATTCGGGGAATTCAACGGCAAACAGCTGACTATTGAGCACCTGCTTACCATGAGCGCCGGGGTGGATTGGGATGAAAGTTATTCCGGACTTTTTTCGACCACTACCAAGGCTTATTACGGAAAAGACCTGCCTGGACAGGTGATGGGAATTCACCAGGTCGAGGAGCCGGGTGTATATTTCAGGTACCAGAGCGGGGTTACCCAAATGCTCGCTTTAATATTGGAAAAAGCAACAGGAAAGACATTGAGCGACTACGCTTCCGAAAAAATATGGACTCCCATAGGGGCGGAACACGATGCGCTATGGAGCCTGGATGAGAAGGGCGGACATGAAAAAGCATATTGCTGTTTCAATTCCAACGCCCGTGATTTCGCACGGCTGGGGCAACTGCTCCTGAACCGTGGCGAATGGAGCGGGGTGCAGGTGGTTTCTGCCGAATATATCGACAACGCAGTCACACCCGCCGGTTGGCTTATAGGGGAAAAGGGCTCCGGCCCCAATACGAATTACGGGTATCAGTTCTGGGTACTGGAAAAGGACGGGATGGAGATTCCTTACCTGCGCGGGATAAACGGGCAGGTCGTATTAGCATTAAAGGATAAAAATTCCGTTATAGTAAGGCTCGGTCGCAAGAGGAGCGAGGTGCGTACGGAGCAGAATTATCCCGACGATATCGACACATGGCTCGAAGCGGGATTAAAAATAATCGGACAATAGAAAGCTATATGAAATATTACCTTATAGCCGGCGAAGCTTCGGGCGACCTCCACGGTTCGAACCTGATGAAGGGGTTGTTGAAGAACGATCCTGCCGCTGGGTTCCGCTTCTGGGGCGGCGATAAAATGGCTGCGGCCGGAGGTGGAAAGAATCTGGCCAAACATTATAAAAAGACCTCTTTTTTCGGGGTAACCGAGGTAATTAAAAACCTGGGTACTGTACTGTCTCAGTTGAGGGAGTGCAAGGAAGACGTAGCAAAGTTTTCCCCGGACGTACTCATACTCATAGACTACCCGGGATTCAATTTTAAAATGGCGAAATTCGCCCATAAGCGGGGGCTTAAAGTTTTCTATTATATATCCCCGAAAGTATGGGCGTGGAAGGAATCGAGGGTAAAACGGATAAAGAAATATGTCGACAGGCTTTTCATTATATTCCCGTTCGAGATAGAATATTTCCGTAAAAAGGGTGTCGAGGCGATATACGAAGGCAATCCGCTGGTGGATTCGATAGAGGAAAAGCTCTCCCATATTCCGCCTAAGGAGCAGTTCCTCCATGAAAACGGTCTCGACGGAAGGCCGTTGGTAGCACTCCTGGCCGGCAGCCGCGCATCCGAGATTAAAAACAACCTGCCCTTTATGGTTGAACTTTCAAAGCTTTTTCCGGATCACCAGTTCGTCGTAGGGGGAGTCTCTTGGCTTGACAGATCGCAGTATGACAGCTATCTGGAAGGGACTTCCGTGAGGCATGTATGCGATAAAACATACGAACTGCTCAAATATTCCGAGGCGGCAGTGGTAACTTCAGGTACGGCAACGCTCGAGGCAGCCCTTATCGGAACCCCCGAGATAGTATGTTACAAAAGCGACCCGTTTTCGGTATTGTTCGGCAGGATGGTGATAAAAGTACGGTTCATATCGCTTGTCAATCTTATAATGGACAGGGAGGTTGTGCGCGAACTCATACAATCCGATATGTCGATGGAGAAAGCCTCTAAGGAACTTGAAAACATTCTTCCGGGGGGAAGTAAGCGCACCGGAATGCTGTCCGATTTCGAAGAATTGCGGAGGATCGTCGGCGGGCCCGGGGCCTCGGAAAGGTTTGCCGCAAAAATGGTGGAAATATTAAAAAGAGAAAAGCCTGAGGAATGAAGATTATCTGTATAGGGCGTAATTACGCCGATCATATAAAGGAACTGGACAGCGGGCCTTTCCCCGGGGATCCTTTGTTCTTTATGAAGCCGGACACAGCGTTGCTTCGTAATAACGAGCCTTTTTATATACCTTCGTTTAGTAACGAAATTCATTACGAAACGGAACTCGTAGTGAGGATAAACAGGGTGGGGCGCAGTATTTCGGAAAAGTTCGCACATAAATATTATGACGAAGTGGGCCTCGGAATAGATTTTACCGCCAGGGACTTACAGAGGGAGGCTGTCGCCAAGGGAGAACCTTGGGAAAAGAGTAAAGGTTTCGATTATTCTGCGGCTGTGTCCCCGAAATTTATGAAATTGTCCGAACTTGGCGGGGATGTTCAAAAACTGCGTTTCGAAATGTCGCTGAATGGGGAACTGCGGCAGTCGGGAGATACTTCTCAGATGATATTTCCGGTAGATAAAGTCATAAGTTACGTGTCACGGTTCATTACTTTCCGAATGGGAGACCTAATATTTACCGGAACCCCTGCAGGTGTAGGCAGAGTCGGTAAAGGAGATAATATATTTGCACTGCTGGAAGGCGAAAAGTTGCTCGACTTTGATATAAAATAGCTGTAACAATGTTGCTAAAAGATAAACTTAAAGGAAAAAAATTGATACTCGCAAGCCATTCGCCCCGCCGGAGGGAGCTAATGCAGGGCGCGGGACTGGATTTTATTATTGCCGACGGATACGACGTTGAAGAAGTCTATCCTCCGCAAACACCAGCCAGAAAGGTCCCCGAATACCTTGCCTGCCTTAAGTCGGATGCTTATCCCTGCCCGCTCGGACCGAATGAGATACTGGTAACTGCAGATACTGTGGTTATCCTCGACGGCGAAATTATCGGTAAACCGAAAGGCCGTGACGATGCGGTTGCTATGATCGGCCGTCTTTCGGGAAAGGAGCACGTGGTTATTACCGGAGTGTGCTTGCGCGCCGCCGATAAAATAAAAAGTTTTTCCGTGGGGAGCAGGGTGTCTTTCAGGGAGCTTTCAGTGGAAGAAATAATATATTACGTTGACTCATTTCGTCCTTTCGATAAGGCTGGGGCATACGGAATACAGGAATGGATAGGTTATGTCGGGATCAAAGGCGTAAAGGGTTCTTTTTATAATGTTATGGGATTGCCTGTCCAGAGCTTATACATAGAACTGGAGAAATTCATTGGACATACCGCGTGATTACAGTTTTTAAACCCATAGAAATATTAAATAACCAAAATATTAGTTTGAAGATGAAGAAAATGTTTTTACTGCTGGCTGTATTTTTTATGGTCACCATTCCTGCGTTAGCCGATGAAGGCATGTGGCTGCCGAGCCTTATCGGCACGCAGATAAAGGATATGAAATCCAAAGGATTCAAACTTACTGCCGAGGATATTTACAGCATCAACAAGGCGTCTTTAAAGGATGCCATAGTCCTTTTCGGGAGGGGATGTACGGGAGAGCTGGTTTCAGCTGAAGGACTCCTGCTCACCAACCATCATTGCGGTTACGGTCAGATACAGCAGCACAGCAGCCTTGAGCACGATTACCTGACAGACGGTTTCTGGGCGATGAACCGTGCCGAAGAGCTACCGAATCCGGGCCTGACCGTATCGTTCCTTGTCAGGATGGAAGATGTTACGGATCAGGTGAAAGCAGGGATAATTTCCGGTATGGATGAGTCCGAGCGTGAAAAAATAATCGCAGATAACAGTAACTTCATTTCTGAGGCTGCAAAAGAGGACGGAAGGTACGAAGCCGGCGTGGAATCGCTTTATTACGGCAATCAGTATTTCCTGTTCGTTTATGAAATTTTCAGGGACGTAAGGCTTGTCGGCGCGCCTCCCTCGTCGATAGGGAAATTCGGCGGCGATACGGACAACTGGATGTGGCCCCGCCATACGGGCGATTTTTCGGTCTTCAGGATCTATGCCGATAAAGACAACAGGCCGGCCGGATACTCTGCGGATAATGTGCCGTACAAATCCAGGAAATTTTTTACGATCTCGACAAAAGGAGTACAAGAGGGGGATTTTACTTTTGTTTATGGTTTTCCCGGAACCACACGGGAATATGTAACTTCCGATTTTATAGACTATACTCTGAACCACTCGAATCCAGACAAGATAAAACTGCGCACCATGCGCCTTGACATTATAAAAGCTGCACAGGACCGCGATCCGGCAATTCGTATAATGTATGCTTCTAAAGCGGCCAATATCGCCAACGCATGGAAGAAGTGGCAGGGCGAAAGCCTCGGTCTGGCGAGGCTGGGCACCGTAGAGAAAAAGCAGGCATACGAAAGCAGGTTCCAGAGGTGGGCCTCGGATAAGCCCGAATACCGCGATGTATTGCCTTCTCTTAACAGGGCATACGAAGAATTGCTGCCCTATGCCGTTGCCAGGGATTATTACAGTGAAGCCTTCCGCGCGGTTGAACTTGTAAATCCTGTAATTATCGCGTCCCGCGGCATTAAGGGCGAAGCAGTTTACCAGCTTTTCTATAAGGATTATTCGGCGGCGATAGACAGGCAGATAGCGAAGAAGGTAATGGCTCAGTATCTTGATGTTATTCCCACGAAATTCATTCCGGAGCAGTTTGATGCCGATGTGTCAGCTTTTGGAGGTATAGATAATTATATCGACAATATGTTCGATAATTCTCTGTTCGTTACTTATGAAGGAGTCGAAAGGCTTATTTCGTTGGAAGGGGAAGAGTTTGACAGGGCTTTATCTGAAGATCCTGCCGTAAAGTTTGCCGACGGGTTTATGAAAATATATTCCGAAGTAATAGCGGGGGAATACAATAGGCTGAACGCCGAAATAACCGAATTGTACCATACTTATATGCGGGGCCAGATGGAATTCGAGAAAACCAGACATTTTTATCCGGATGCCAACCTTACCCTTAGGGTCGCATACGGGCAAGTTGCCGGTTACCAGGCGGCCGACGGAGTTTATCACCGTTATATGACCACCCTGGACGGCATAATAGAGAAAGACGACCCGGAGGTTTATGACTATGACGTGCCCCAGAAACTGCGCGACATTTATTATACGAAAGATTATGGACGATGGGGAGTGAACATAGGGACAAAAAAAGACCCTTACTCTACTGTTCCGGTAGCATTTCTTGCCACGAACCATACCACCGGCGGCAATTCCGGCAGTCCTCTGCTGAACGGTAAAGGAGAGCTGCTCGGAATCAACTTCGACAGGACATGGCTCAGTACAATGAGTGACCTTGAATTCGACCCTGAGATATGTCGCAATATTTCGGTGGATATACGTTACGTGCTGTTCGTGATAGAGAGGATAGGCGGAGCCGGATATCTGTTCGACGAGATGGTACTGAAATAAGCGGAATGTAAAAGCGGCCCTTACGGAAGGGCCGCTTTTTTAAGATTCGATAACCGGCAGGCGGTCCGGTATAGCGGGATAAACCAGATTAAAGAAATTGTGTATTACTAACCGGGTAACCAAACCACACTTACACACATCCCGCATAATAAACCAACTCACAACCTTTGCACGAACGGCCTGCCGTAATGGTTATCGAAATATTTTTGGAAGTTTTACAATTCGGGTTCTCTATAAGCAAAATTAGTTTTTTACGTAAAGTTATCAGGATATCAACGATGATAAAATTACGACGCCCAAAATGATTTATTGCGTTTTCTTTGTGCCTACCGAAAATTATCAAAGATGTATTATGCGATTTTATTTTTGACATAATCTACTACACCCAAAATTAAGAAATACTTAACATTATAAGAATTGGCTTGTTGGTGAAATGATTGATACCATATCCCAGAAACAATTATTGTACGAATATATTAGGGTTTTCCACTCATACGGCTCTGTTCCCCCACAGTTCATTTCTTTTATAGAGCTGAATAATGGCGATTCCCTTTGGCGCAGGAATAATTCAACGGGACACCTTACGGTCAGTGCACTGATAACCGACAGGCGGGCGGAGAGGTTTCTTCTCCTGTATCATAAGGGATTGGGTAAGTGGCTCCAGCCTGGTGGACATATAGAATCGCGGGATCGGACATTGCTCTCTGCCGTAATGAGGGAGACGGAAGAGGAAACCGGGTTGGAAAGCGGGGATTATGACGTGATGTCTACAGCCAAAGGCCTTTATATCGCAGACCTCGACTCTCACGCGATACCATATACTCCTGCTAAGGAGGAGCCGGAACATTTCCACCATGACGTAAGGTTTTTGTTAAGGCTTAAGGGCGACTACCCGCACGTGTCGACGAATCCTTTGGAGTCCGGAGGATATAAATGGGCAAGCCCCGATGATTTCCCCGAATATTTTAGCATTGAAAAGCTGGCCGGCCGGCTTCACATGTATGATACTGTGCTGGATATATGTAAGACAAAATTGTAGCGGTAGCTCTAATGTGGCCGGTAACGTTTTATCCGAACGGTTAATTTATTACATTTGCCGCCGGGTGTAATCAATATTAGATAAAAGGATGAAACAGCTGTATACCATTCTCCTGTTGCTGGTCTCTAACGTGTTTATGACTTTCGCATGGTATGGCCATTTGAAATTCAAGGAAATACGTATGGGTGAAGCCATGCCGCTGATAATAGTCATACTGATAAGCTGGGGCCTGGCTTTTTTCGAATACTGCTTCCAGGTGCCTGCCAACCGGATCGGATTCGAGGGCAACGGGGGTCCTTTCTCGCTTTTTCAACTGAAAATAATACAGGAGGTAATCTCGCTGTCGGTATTTACATGCTTCGCTTTACTGCTTTTCAAAACCGAAACCTTCCGCTGGAACCACTTATGGTCTTTCCTTTGCCTGCTGGGCGCGGTATTTTTCGCTTTCCGGAAATAACCTACCTGCTGGCCAGCATATATACATAAACAAGGTAAACGAGCAGGAATATAATGCCCTCGGGCCTGTCGAGCCTGTTTTTCTTAAATGTGAATGCGGACATCAGCAACATAAACGCAGCCAGTATATTTACGTATATATCCATTGGGACGATACTTCCTGTTTCCAGCGGCCTTATTACCGAGCTTACACCCAGTATCAGGTAGACGTTGAAAATGTTGGAACCAATGATATTACCCAGTGCGAGCTGGGTATTTCCTTTTATAGCAGCTACTACCGATGTGGCCAGTTCAGGCAGCGAAGTCCCTAGCGCGAGTACCGTTATTGATATTACCGCATGGCTGATGCCGAGCGACTCGGCCAGATGGGTGGCTCCCCGTACAAAAAATTGCCCCCCGAATATCAGCGCTGCCAATCCGCCGCCGACCATGATCGCCATAAGCCATACGGGAATATTTTTTTTTGCGGTGACATTTTCCTCCTCTTTAGCATCGACGGTCATTCCATCCTGCTTCCCGGTAATAAAGGCGTAAACCATAAAAACGACGAAAAGGATGATAAAGATAAGTCCTTCCCAGCGTGTTATTACACCGGACGCGGGTGTCTTCCAGAAAGTGAACCCGAAAGCGAACAGCAAAAGCAGAACGGTAGAGAGTATATTGAAAGGTATGTCGAACTTAAGCGTCGATTTGCTTATCATCACGGGCCTGATTAGGGTAGTGATGCCGAGGATCAAAAGTATGTTTGCCGCATTGGATCCGGTTACGTTGCCTATAGCCACATCGCCCTTACCCTGTAATGCGCCGATTACGCTGACCACCATCTCCGGCATCGATGTGCCAATACCGACTATCGTGAGGCCTATTAGGAATTGCGACATCCGGAATTTCCTTGCAATGGCCGATGCGCCGTCCACAAGGTACTGCGCCCCGACGACGACCATTACGAGTCCCAGGATAAGATAAAACAAGTGCATTGTATATAGATTTTAATTTTTTAGTTTCCCGTATCTGGCGGATATATATTCAAAAAGCTGTGACGGGATATCGTTCCCGCCGACTTGGGACAAAGTCCGGAATCCGGCGTTGGCATTGACTTCGCAAACTAAAAATCCATCTTTTCCGAGCAACAGGTCTACACCCGCAAATTCCAGGCCTAAAACAGCCGTGCTCTTTTCGGCTATATTCCTTACGTCCGATGAAAGTTCGTAGGGAGCCACTTTGCCCCCCAGGCAATAGTTCGAGCGGAAAGAGGAATCCGAGTAGCGCATGACGCATGCCACAGCCCTGCTTCCTATAACCCATACCCTGACGTCTTTCCCCGCACTTTCGGATATGAATTCCTGGGATATGCAATTACCTGAGCAACGCTTTATAGCCTCCGCCATCTCCATTTCGCTGTTGACAAGGTAAACGTCTTCGCCCTTAGCCCCGTCGCGGCGCTTTACAATAAACTCGCTCGAGTTGAATAGCTCGCAGAGCATATCGTACTTCCATTCTTCGGGCATGCCTCCCACTGTCATGGGGATATTAATGTTTTCCTTTGCAAGCAGTTGACAAGTCAGGAGCTTGTCTTTGGCAGCCGCGGAGGATACGGAAGAGTTTATTACTG
>CAKUKW010000057.1 GCA_934663885.1 uncultured Tidjanibacter sp. | reverse complement strand
GATCCATCCAGTAAGCTCCTCAAGATTGCCGAGGAGAGCTACAAGCGCCTGTTCGGCAATCAGCCGGTAGTGCGTGCCATCCACGCGGGTCTCGAATGCGGCCTCTTCCTCGAAAAATACCCGCACCTCGAAATGATATCGTTCGGCCCGACCCTGCGCGGCGTCCACTCGCCCGACGAAAGGCTCGAGATAGAAACGGTGGAAAAATTCTGGAAACACCTGGTGGACATCCTGGAGAATATAGAGTAATGATTTCAGCGTTGAATATTTACGGTTACGGATATCCGGATATCCGTAACCGTTTTATTATATGAAGACAAAACATTGAATACTCCCTTTTATGTTTTATTGAAATACCTGATAAAAAAATAGGTGCAACGTTTCCTCTCCGTTGTGCATCTTAATATCAAAACGCTAAAAATTCATAGACATGAGAAAAATTCTAATCTTTTTATTGATAATCCTCCCGTTCACTACGGCTTGCGACCCTGAATCGCAATACGATTTTTATATTGAAAATTCGTTGTCCGAATATGTTGACGTAACATGGAAGGACGGATTGTCTATTTCCCACATTTCCAATGGTAAAGTAATGAGAGCATATGCAGGCAAGACCCAGTTCATCGGGCAAGGCCACAGCACGGGCACCAGAAACGGACAAGATTTTATTACCAACTACCCACCCGGCTATTACGTAGTAGTGTTTAAAGTATGGGTAGGAGAGGAAACCGAACCTCTTGAGGTCAAGACTTACCCAACTGACTGGCGGTACAGGCAGGTCTCGGCAAAAGACAATTACG
This sequence comes from uncultured Tidjanibacter sp., assembly GCA_934663885.1. Taxonomy (GTDB): domain Bacteria; phylum Bacteroidota; class Bacteroidia; order Bacteroidales; family Rikenellaceae; genus Tidjanibacter. Next base: position 8,995 of record CAKUKW010000057.1, on the reverse strand, counting down.
GTGAGTATACCCTCATCCTTAACCAGGAACTTATAGACAAAGCTAGAAAAGCGGCAGAAGAAGAGTAAGTGCTGCGGCCGCTCACTTAAATCTTGAAAAATGGAAAGGCAGGACCGATATCCGAAACCGTATTACGATTGAAGGACAAAACATGGAATATTACCTTTTATATTTTACTGAAATATCCTGACAAAAAAATCAGGTGCAACGTTTCCGCCCGGTTGTGCATCTTAAATATTAAAGCTCATTTAAAAATTCGATAACTATGAAAAAGATTTTATATCTATTACTGCTGCTCCCTCTGTTCACCGCGTGCGACCCATCCTCGGGCTATGATTACTATGTTGAAAATTCTCTGCCTGAAGATATATATATAACCCATAAAGACGGATTATATATCCCTAATATCAATGATGGTAAAGCAAAACTGGAAGTAGGTGCCGGAAAGACGGTATTCATTGGTTACGCCAGCATGTTGGGGGCTTCTAACGGAAGCGATATTCTCGGCACTTACGAGCCGGGTGATGTTGTCGCCGTATTCAAAGTATGGGTCGGTGGTGAAGCGGAGCCTGTGGAAATCACGACTTATTCATCAGACTGGAGGTACAGGCTGATCTCCAGGAAAGACAATAAAGGCGAATATACCCTACTCCTTAACCAGGAGCTTTTGGATAAGGTAAAAAAGTCAGCGGAATGAGCGCGGTCGAAGCGTGCTTAAATTTCCAAGAAATGAGACGGGACTGTAAGGTCCCGTTTTATTTTGCGATATGTAAACGGAATAAAAAGACGCCTGGGACATGCTGAAATACCGCACCTAATATGAAAATAAGGAAAGGCGGGGCCTCCCGGCGCCGCCTTTCTGCAAACTAAACTAACCTAAACTAAAACTACTACCTGGATTTTCTCAGGGCCGGAACGTTCATCCCGCCCCTTTGAAATCCCTTTTATTCTTTATGATCTTATTTCTTAGACGACAATGGCATCATTTTATTTTAAAGAAGGGTGCCGCTGTCGCCGACTTTTATTTTACTTCTTCGAATTCCACGTCGGTCACGTTGCCTTCCTGGTTGGAAGAGGTGCCGCTGTCGCCGCCCGTGTAATTCTGCTGGCCTGCATCGCCGCCCGGCTGCTGGCCTCCGCCCTGCGAATAAATATCCTGCGAGGCAGCCTGCCATGCGTCGTTTAGCTTTTGCGTAGCGGAATCGATCTCCGAAACGCTGTCCGAACCGTGAGCGGCCTTGAGGTCGGCGAGTGCGCTCTCGATAGCCGACTTCTTGTCTGCGGGGATCTTGTCCCCATACTCCTTGAGCTGCTTCTCGGTCGAGAATATCAGAGTATCGGCGGCATTGATCTTGTCGACCCTTTCGCGCTCTTCCTTATCCTTCGCCTCGTTGGCCCTGGCCTCGTCGCGCATCTTCTGTATCTCCTGCTCGGTAAGGCCCGAAGAGGCTTCGATGCGGATATTCTGCTCCTTGCCAGTACCTTTATCTTTAGCGGACACGTTCAGAATACCATTGGCGTCGATGTCGAAAGTAACCTCTATCTGGGGCACTCCGCGCGGAGCCGAAGGTATGCCGTCCAGGTGGAAGCGGCCTATGGTCTTGTTGTCGCGTGCCATGGGGCGTTCGCCCTGAAGTATGTGTATCTCGACCGAAGGCTGGTTGTCTGCCGCCGTTGAGAATGTCTCGCTCTTGCGAGTCGGAATCGTCGTGTTGGCGTCGATAAGCCTGGTGAAGACTCCGCCCAGCGTTTCGATCCCCAGCGAAAGCGGGGTAACGTCGAGAAGGAGCACGTCCTTGACTTCGCCTGTGAGGACTCCGCCCTGTATAGCGGCTCCGATTGCGACCACTTCGTCGGGGTTGACATTCCTCGAAGGCTCCTTGCCGAAGAAATCCTTGACCACTTTCTGGATCGCGGGTATACGGGTCGAACCTCCCACGAGGATAACCTCGTTTATCTGGTTCGCGCTCAGGCCTGCATCTTTGAGGGCCTTTTTACACGGCTCTATCGTTGCCTGGATAAGCTTGTCGCTGAGCTGCTCGAACTTGGCGCGGGTAAGTGTCATTACCAAGTGCTGCGGTATACCCTCCACCGGCATGATATAAGGCAGGTTTATCTCTGTCTGCGTCGAGCTCGAAAGTTCTATCTTCGCTTTCTCGGCAGCCTCTTTCAGCCTCTGCAACGCCATCGGGTCCTTACGCAAATCTATACTATGCTGCTTGATGAACTCCTCTGCCAGCCAGTCGATAATAACGTGGTCGAAATCGTCGCCGCCGAGGTGGGTATCGCCGTTGGTCGATTTCACTTCGAAAACACCGTCCCCGAGTTCGAGGATGGAAATATCGAAAGTACCGCCTCCGAGGTCATATACGGCGATCTTCATGTCGCTGTTGGCCTTGTCGAGCCCGTAAGCCAAAGCGGCGGCTGTGGGCTCGTTGATAATACGGCGCACTTTAAGGCCCGCGATCTCTCCGGCTTCCTTGGTAGCCTGCCTCTGCGAGTCGGAGAAGTATGCCGGCACGGTGATAACCGCTTCATCCACCGTGGTTCCCAGGTAATCTTCCGCAGTCTTTTTCATTTTCTGGAGGATGATGGCGGAGATCTCCTGCGGCGTGTATTTGCGGTCGCCTATCTCCACGCGCGGGGTGTTGTTCTCACAAACCACTTTGTACGGTACGCGCGCGGTATCCGTTTTTACCTGGTCGCAGTTCTCGCCCATGAACCTCTTTATAGAAAATATAGTATTCTTGGGGTTGGTGATAGCCTGGCGCTTAGCCGGATCACCTACCTTGCGCTCACCATTTTCGGTAAAAGCCACAATTGAAGGGGTGGTACGGTGTCCCTCGCTGTTAGGAATTACAACCGGTTCGTTACCTTCCATTACCGCAACGCACGAATTGGTAGTTCCTAAGTCGATTCCAATAATCTTTGCCATAATAATGTTCGTTTTTATATTTATTATATGTAATATTCTTCTGTAATTCTTTTGTTCAATCTTTGTGCCAACCCTGAACCGGTGAAAAAAACTGACAAATTCCCCGCTTTTGACAGTCTGCATGACAAAAAAACGTGACAATCCGCCATTTAAAAGGGTATGCATAACAGAAGGCAGGCAAACGGGAATGCCCGTTTCCGGGCCATCTAAAATATTTTCACAAAAAACTTCGCCTTTCAGTAAGAAAAACAGGTGTCAAACCGTTTTCAGACAAAGGGAGTCATTAATATGGCATTTCTTTTTGAAATATTAAATTTATGGCTATCTTTACACTGTTGGACAATTAACGCTACTTATTCTTAATTATATAAACCCAAAAAGTTATGATAATAAGCTTCAATGAGTTACGCCGCATTAAAGATAAATTACCCAGCGGCAGCTCCCAGCGCATCGCAGACGAACTCGGTATAAACGTGGAAACCGTCCGTAATTATTTCGGCGGCCGCCATTTCGACAGCGGGAACACAATAGGCGTTCATTTCGAACCCGGTCCCGACGGAGGAATAGTCACCCTCGATGATACCACCATCCTCGACGCTGCGAAACGCATTCTGGAGGAGCATGTAAACTAAACTCTCATACAAGCCAAAGTTTACCCCGACCAAAAGGGGATTTTCCGAGACAAAAAGACAAAAGGCCGCCCCGATGGGCGGCCTTATTTTCTGTGAGGGTTGAATCGAAAATCAGAGTCCTCTCCTGGCCAAACCCGAAAAGTAGGATACCACGCCGCCGTATCTTTTATGTGTAAAAAACCTTGTAAATATTCAACCGAGCTGCGGAATAATATTTTGTCGCGACGATATGGCGGAGGACGGGCTACCCCCTTTGTTTTTCCAACTTCCTAATCTGGTCGTTTTTATGTTGTAATTTGAGAAAAATTACCTATTTTTGCAGGCTAATGGGTGAAAAACGCCGCGAAGTATTAACTTTGCCGCGGATTGCGCCTGTCGGTGCGATTCATAATTAACCCGCTTATTTTCACGAAATTAATACGAAAACTATAAAAAATCTTTACTGAAAATGCAAAACAAAGGCGCAATCAAACTTCTGGCGATCCTTCTCGCGATTGCCTGTGCTTACCAGCTTTCGTTCACGTTCGTGGCACGGAACATCGAGAAAAAGGCTGTAAAATACGCCCTCCAATATCCCGAAGATCAACACGCGGCGATGGAGCAGAAATACCTCGACTCGGTAAAATCACAAAAAGTATTCTTTGGCTTTACCTACAAGCAGGTAAAAGAGAAAGAGCTCAGCCTCGGCCTCGACCTCAAGGGAGGTATGAACGTAATGCTGGAGATATCCGTCGAGGATGTCGTCAAGGCACTTTCGAATAATAGCCAGGATCCCGTTTTCAACCAGGCGATAGCCCAGGCCCGCAGGGAATCGGCCACCAGTAACAGCGATTTCATTAGCCTGTTCGCGGACGCTTATTCCAAACTTTCGGGCGGCGCCCCTCTTTCGGCGCTCTTCACCACCCCTGAGCTCCGCGACAAGGTGAGCCCGACGAGCACCAACGAGCAGGTCGTGGCGGTACTCCGCAGCGAAGCTGAGAGTGCTATTGCGAACTCATACAACGTACTCAGGAGCCGTATCGACCGTTTCGGCGTTACGAACCCCAACATACAGCGCATAGGCAACACCGGCCGCATCCTCGTGGAGCTTCCCGGCGTTAAAGAGCCTGAGCGCGTGCGAAAACTCCTCCAAGGAACCGCTTCCCTCGAATTCTGGACAACGTACAGCAACGAGGAATTCTTCCCGATGCTCGAGCAGGCCAACAGCATAGTAAAGGAGTTGCAGACCGCTACTACGGTAGCTTCCGAAGCAGCCCGGGAGACACAAGAAGCTCCGCAGGTTACGGAAGGAGCAGAAGGTACGGACCTTATAGCCGAGCTTGAAAAGATGGAAAACCTCGAAGCCACCTCGGATGTCGAATTCAACAAGCAATACCCGCTTTTCTCCAAACTGTCGCCTTCGCAGGGCCGCGACGCCGTTATCGGACTCGCCATGTCATACGATACGGCCGAAGTAAGGAAAATGCTCGATCTTCCGCAGGTAAAAATGGCTCTCCCACGCGACGTAAGGTTCATGTGGGGCGTTAATCCCATTGACGATGCGGAAACCATCTACGAACTTTACGCTATCAAAGTAAGCACACGTGACGGCAGGGCTCCCCTCGACGGCGGCGCCGTATCGGACGCTACGGCGAGGTTCTCCGAGAAAGGCGGTTACGCGGCGGTAGACATGGTCATGAATCCTACGGGAGCAAGGACATGGGCTCGCCTCACGGCAGACAACGTCGGCAAACATATTGCGGTCGTGCTTGACAATTACGTATATTCGGCACCCGTAGTAAGGGGAGAGATCCCCAACGGCCGCTCGGAAATTTCGGGCCAGTTCACCATAGAGGAGGCGACCGACCTCGCCAACATCCTCAAGTCGGGTAAACTCCCGGCCCCCGCGCGCATTACGCAGGAAGCCGTCGTAGGCCCGTCACTCGGACAGGAATCCATAAACTCCAGTATGATTTCGTTCCTTCTGGCCTTCGTGCTGGTTCTTATATACATGATGCTCTTTTATAATAAGGCGGGTTGGGTTGCCAGCATCGCGCTTATTACGAACGTCTTCTTCCTGTTCGGCGTGCTCGTGTCGTTCGGCGCTGTCCTTACCCTGCCCGGTATCGCGGGTATAGTGCTTACGATGGGTATGGCGGTGGATGCAAACGTTATCATCTACGAACGTATAAAAGAGGAGTTGCGAGCGGGGATGGGCCTGGGACAGGCAATACAAAAGGGGTATAAGAACGCTATGTCGGCTATTATCGACTCGAACGTAACGTCGCTGATCACCGGTATCGTGCTGTTCATTTTCGGTACGGGCCCCGTTCAGGGCTTCGCCACTACCCTTATCATCGGTATCATCACATCGCTCTTTACTTCGATATTCATAACGAGGCTCATTTTCACCGGTATGCTGAAACGCAACAGGAAGATCACCTTCTCGAACAAACTTACCGAGAACTTCCTCGCCAACACGAAAGTGGATTTTATCGGCAAACGTAAATACTCTTATATCATATCCCTCGTACTAATCGGCGCATCGGTGGCTTCGTTATTCATATCGGGCCTCAACTACGGTGTGGACTTCACGGGAGGCCGTACTTTCGTAGTCCGTTTCGACAATGTCGTGAAGGTGGACGAAGTACGTACAGCGCTGGACGACGTTTTCGCTGTCCAGGAAGGCGACGATGCCTACAAGAGTATCAGCGTAAAACAGTTCGGATCGGAAAGCCAGATGCAGATGCGTATCGTTACGCAGTATCTCTATGACGATATGAGCGAAAACGCAACTGAAAAGGTCGAACACCTCATATTTGAGGCACTCAACCCGTTATACGACCAATCCCTTACGTTCGATGAGTTCCAGACGACCGCTACAAATATAAACGGTATCATATCGGCGGACATGGTGGGCCCGAGCGTGGCAAGCGACATTACGAGGAATTCATTCATCGCCGTATTCTTCAGCCTTCTTGCGATAGGCCTTTACATCATCCTCCGATTCAAGAGGTGGCAGTGGGGCGTGGGCAGTATCGTCGCGCTCGCGCATGACGCGATGCTCGTTATCGGCGCCTTCTCGCTTCTTAAGGGCATAATGCCGTTCAACCTCGAAGTAGACCAGTCGTTCATAGCCGCTATCCTTACCATAATCGGTTACTCGATAAACGACAAGGTGGTCATCTTCGACCGTATCCGAGAATACAGCGCCCTCTATCCGAAGCGCAATATGAAAGAGAACATCAACTACGCGGTTAACAGCACCCTTTCCCGTACCATCAATACCTCGGGAACGACGCTTGTAACACTGCTGGCGATATTCCTGTTCGGCGGCGAAGTAATCCGCGGGTTCATCTTCGCACTTCTCTTCGGCGTCCTTATCAGCGTCTACTCGTCGATATTCACCGCGACACCGGTTGCTTACGACCTCATGTCGCGCAAGAACAAGGGAGAGGCTTAAAATTGACGCAAGCCTAACGCTTTAATATACCAGACAACGACATTCGCCCTCGCAGGAGTTGGCGAATGTCGTTTTTTTAGTTAGTTTTGTGGAAATTACAACCGCCAGCCAGGTATGGATTTTATCCGCATATCAGTCATAGACATCATAGATATCGTCGTAGTGGCGATCATCATATACTATGTCTATAAGCTGATCCGGGGCAGCAACTCCAGCAGTATCCTTTGGGGCATAGCCTCTATCTATATAATCTGGCGCATAGTGGACGCCATAAACATGAGGATGCTGTCCTCTATTCTGGGTAGCCTCATGAACATAGGTATTCTGGCGCTGGTAATCATTTTCCAGCCTGAGCTGCGCCGTTTCCTGCAGGTACTGGGGAAACAGTATAAATTCACCCAGACATCGTTTTTCGGAAGGCTTTTCAATGTAAAATCCAACAAGGGACTTACACATGAATATATCAACCCCCTGGTCCGGGCCTGCGGCGATATGTCGGCGGCTAAAACGGGAGCGCTGATTGTTATCAGGCAGGACGGCGACCTTCATGAGGTGATCGACAGCGGGGTAATGATAGACGGTATAATATCAGCCTCGCTACTGAAAAACATATTTTTCAAAAACTCGCCCATGCATGACGGCGCGGTCGTTATAGATAAAAACCGAATCGTAGCCGCCAAGTGCGTGCTGCCGTCTACGAGATCGGAGGTGCCGATTTCGTTCGGCATGCGCCACAGGGCTGCCCTGGGTGTAAGCGAGGTTTCGGATGCAATAGTAGTGGTCGTTTCCGAAGAAACAGGCAGCATCTCCGTTGCCCATAACGGTAAAATAAACGTCGGGCTCTCCTCCACCGAACTCAAGGCGGAGCTGTTACGCCTGAATGAAGAGGAGAAATAATACTTCAAACCTGCGAGACATTATAATGGCGGATTCATTATAAATCAGATAGCCCCTGCATGTTGATGCAGGGGTTTATTTATGGCTCAATTATTTTTATCGTCAAAACCGGACGAATGGATATCTGCCTGTTTCAAAAATGCGGCATCCCGGGCCCGGAGGTTTGTCGGCCGGCCGCGGAAAGCGCATAGCCTTTTATCCAGCCAAATTTATCAGTCCCCGCATTAAACAAGTGGGTACAGGAGCATAGAACAGATGACAAAAAAATCTTCAGTCATTCGATTTAAGCGTTATCCCGCAGAGCTTGAAAAGAAGCCGCGCACCGGTTGCGGCATCCAGTTTGTTTGTTTCGCCAGGCGCCACTTCACAAATATCGAAACCCACTATCCTTCGTCCGCTGCGGGCAATAGTATCTACCAGGAAAACGGCTTCATTAAATGTAAGCCCACCTGCGACCGGAGTACCCGTATGAAGGCAGTTTTCGGGCGAAAGCACATCCACATCGAAACTGACATAAACTTTCTCCGGCAGGCGCGATACTATATCTTCGCAGATCCTGCCCCATGTTTCTCCCTGGAACCTGCGGCTTGCCAAGGTATAATCGTCGAAAACATCCACCCTACCCGATTCCAGCGCAAAATTATATTCCGAGGAAGATATGTCCCGTACGCCCACCTGGACTATTTTCTCCACTTCCGGAATCTCCGCCAGGACATTATACATTATAGACGCATGCGAATATTTAAAGCCTTCGTAAGCCTCCCTAAGATCCGCGTGGGCGTCCAGATGGAGGATGCCTATATTTTTTTCTTTCTGGCCAACCGCGCGGATCAAGCCCAGCGGCGAACTGTGGTCACCGCCTACGAGTCCCACCAGCTTCCCGGCAAGCAGGCGGTTTCTGGCTTCCTTGTAAACCTTCGCATTGATCCTGCGCGAGGCATTATTGACGCGCTCCACCTTGCGTTGCAACCTTTTTTCCTCCAGCATATTTCCGCCGCCCTCCAGTATCTCCATAACCCTGCGCGCATCGGGCCTGAGGATAACGCTCTGGTCCTGGATGGAATAATCGATACCTATGGTGACTATCCC
>CAKUKW010000056.1 GCA_934663885.1 uncultured Tidjanibacter sp. | reverse complement strand
CGTGGACAGGGCCGCCCAGTTGGATCCCGGCAGGGTAACGATGTTCATGAACCCGACGATAGACATGGGGGCCGCGATCAGCGCCACGATAGTTCTTATAGTCGCAGGCCTTATCGCAGGGTATATTCCGGCAAAACGGGCGGCTCAGTTGAAGACCATTGACGCTATGCGTTTTAATAAATAGCTCGCCAATGGGCGAAAGTAGTTTAATTAATATATTCAAAGGGCGCTGGCCCGAAAACAAAATATGTAAAAATGTTTGACCTGGATCGCTGGAACGAGATATGGGAAACCATAGTCCGGAACAAGAAAAGGAGTATAATGACTGCCCTGGGCGTATTTTGGGGCATATTCATGCTCGTTGTCCTGTTAGGCGGCGGCATGGGCCTGGGGAAAATGATTTTCGGTCAGTTGGGCGGCATGTCCACGAATACCGCTTTCTTCTTTACCGACCAGACCAGCGTGCCTTACCAGGGGATGCCTTCCGGGCGCTGGTGGGATTTCAACAACGATGACATAGAGCTTGTAAAAAAGAACGTGGCTGGCATCAAATACGTGGCCGGCATGAACTGGGGCGGTATGCTTAGCTTTTCGCACAGGGAACGTAAGGGGGAATACTTCCTTATGGGATATACTGCCGATTACCTCAAAATATTGCCACAGGAAGTTAAGATGGGGCGCTTTATCAACGAGATAGACATGAGGGAGAAACGTAAGGTGTGCACGATAGGCATCCAGATACAGAAAGAGCTTTTCCCGGGCGGGGAAGATCCCCTTGGCAAGACGATAGTAATGAACGGGATGTACCTTACAGTGGTCGGGGTCCTTGAGAAAGGGGCGAACATGGTGAGTTTCGGAGGCGATCCCGAGCTGACGGTAGCTGTTCCAACGACCCTTGTACAGCAACTATACAACCGCGGCACCAGGGTAGATATGATCACCATTACGGCAGACGATGGTACCGATATCACGAAAGCCGAGAGCGAGGCTAAAAAAATAATCGCCGCCAACCACATCATATCCCCCGACGACCCCAAAGCCATAGGCGGGTTCAATTTCGGGGAGCAATTCGACAGGATCAACGGCCTCTTCAGCGGCATAAACCTCCTTACATGGATAGTGGGGCTGGGTACGCTATTGGCAGGAATAGTGGGTGTAAGCAATATAATGCTCGTCATAGTCCGCGAACGCACGCAGGAGATAGGCGTAAGGCGGGCGCTGGGGGCAAAACCGAGCTCGATAATAACCCAGATACTTTCCGAGAGTTTTATACTCACTTTTATCGCGGGGATTCTGGGGCTCGCGGCTGCGGTAGGGGTTTTGTCTATAGTCGACACGGCCTTCTCGATGGCTCCCGAAGCACCGGAGACTTCTTTCCAGATATCGTTCTGGATGGGGTTGCTCGCGGCAGGTATAATAATACTGGGCAGTGTGGCTGCCGGGCTCATTCCGGCTAACAGGGCCCTCAAGATAAAAGCGGTCGACGCTATCAGGGAGGAATAGGTTCAATTACGGGCTGGGCCTTTTATAAAGCCGAAGAGATAATTACGAAATATAATATAAAAAAGTTATGAAAAAATTTTGGAGAATCTTTTGGATAGTCGTCATAGCTGCGGCGCTGGTAGTGACCTTCTCCTTCCTTTGGAAGAAAACCCGTCCGGTCAAGACGGTTTACGAAGTGGTTATGCCGGTCAGGGATACCATCAGGCAGTATGTTATAGCCACAGGTAAGGTGGAGCCTCGGGACGAGGTACTTATAAAACCGCAGATAGCGGGTATTATCTCGGCGCTGCACAAAGAGGCGGGCCAGATGGTCAGGGAAGGAGAAGTGATCGCCACTGTTAAGGTGATCCCCGAAATGAGCTCCCTTAACGCCGCCGAGTCGCGGGTCACGCAGGCCGAGTTAACTCTCGACCAGGCCGAACGCGAGTTCGAGAGGACGAAGATACTCTACGGGGCGAACGCAATTTCGACCGAGGATTATGAAAAAGCCGAGAGTTCGCTCCTGAAGACTCGCGAGGATTTCCAGAGCGCGCAGGATAACCTCGACATCGTACGCGACGGTATCATAGGCCGTTATGCGGAGATGAGCAACACCCAGGTACGCTCCACAATAACCGGTATGATACTCGACGTCCCCGTCAAGGTGGGTAACTCGGTTATACAGTCGAACACGTTCAACGACGGTACCACTATCGCCTCGGTCGCAGACATGAACAATATGCTTTTCCGCGGTAATGTCGACGAGACCGACGTGGGCAAGCTTACCGAAGGGGTTCCCGTTACCCTGACCATAGGCGCGCTGCAGAACGTGGAACTGGATGCCGAGCTCGAATACATCTCCCCGAAGGCCACCACCGAGAACAACGTTATCATGTTCGAGGTTAAAGCTGCTGTCCGCAACCGCAGCGATGTATTCGTGCGCGCCGGCTACAGTGCCAACGCGAGCATACTTATACAAAGCCGCGAAGATGTTCTGACGATTCCCGAAAGCGTGCTCGAATTCGAAGGAGATAAATCATTTGTCAACATCATTACCAGTCCTGAGGGCGCCGACCAGACTTTCGAAAAAAGGGAAGTTAAGACAGGCCTCTCCGACGGCATAAAGATAGAGGTACTCGAAGGCGTTTCCGCAGAAGACAGGATAAGGGGGGCCGTAGTGCCTAAGAACAAGCCTGTATCGGTAAGCGTCAGTATGTAATTCTTGCTCCATAGCTATATCGATAATGCGTATACAAAGGATTTAGATTGTAAAAAACCGAATTATGATAAGGAAATACATATTTATACTCACGGCGGTCCTCCTCCTTCCGGCCGCAGCGGTTGCCCAGGAAGTTACGGTAGTCGGGATAGACAATCCGGCGCCTGAGGCCGTGGACGGTTCGCAAAATGCCAGGCCCTGGACTCTGGCGGAATGTATTGCCTGGGCGCGTGACAACAATATCCAGATACTGCAGCAGGAGCTTTATGCGAAGGACGCTGAGATGGCCGTCAGCCAGGCGAAACTCAATTATATACCGTCGCTGTCTGCCGGCGGTAATTATAATACCACTTTTGCGGAGTCTTTGGATCCCGTGTCGGGAGTTACGCAGGGCAGCTACAGCAGCATAAGTGCTTCGGCATCGCTCTCCACCGACCTGTTCGCGGGCTTCAAGAAATTGCATAACCTCCGCCGGGCCGACCTTAGCCTTCGCGAAACGCTTATGTCGATAGAGAAAGCGAAGAACGATCTGGAACTTAACGTTACCGCCGCCTACCTCGACATCCTTTCGGCGGAAGAAAGGGTACACATTTCCCAGGCGCAACAGGAAACACTGCAGCTTCAGGTGGACAATAGCCAGAAGCTCGTGGACGCCGGAAAATCCACATTGGGCGACTTGCTCCAGTTGCAGGCGCAGTTGGCCGATGTCAAGCAACAGTTGCTCCAGAACGAGAACCAGCGCATACTGGCCTATTTCAACCTGTGCCAGCTCCTGGAGATAGAAGATTTTATGAATTTCCGTATCATAACCCCGGAACAGGTAACGATAATCACCGATTCCGCTTTTTCATCCACCCGCGAGATCATAGAGGCGGCCCAGGCGCTTCCACAGATAGAGGGGGCAAAGCTGGGCGTGGAAATTGCAGAGCGCGATATCAAGATCGCCAAGGCTGACCATTATCCCTCACTGCGCTTTTCCGCAGGGTATGGCTCGAGTTACTCTACAAACCAGTCGAAGGCTATTCCGGATCCTAATAATCCAACCGGATACATATACGAAAAATACCCGTTCGGGGAACAAATAAGAGACCATGCCAGTCCGAGTATCTCATTGAGCCTTAGCATCCCTATATTCAACTCCTTCCAGACCCGCAATAACGTCAGGTCGAAACGTATAGCTCTGCAAAGGGCCGACTATAACATGATGCTTGCCCAGAAACAGATAAGCAAAGATATACAGCAGGCGTTCATCGACGCTACGGGAGCCCTCGAGCAGTACAACTCGGCAGTGGCCAATGTGAGCACCAACGAGGAAGCATTCCGCATAGTCGAGCAGAAATTCAACCTCGGCGCCGCTACACCAATCGACTACAGCATCGCGCTTTATAACCTTACCAACTCACGTGCCCAGTTGTCCCAGGCCAAGTACCAGTATGTCTTCAAGAGCAAGATACTTGATTTCTATAAAGGAGTGCCGATAGACCTTTAAATAAGCACTGCAAGGCGGCCGGGGGTCGCCTTTTTTTATTTATATTCGCTGATAGAATGGATAAATATTTTAAAGGGCTGGTGTTCGGCAAGAACGATCTGCCGGCAGAAGATTTGCGGGGAGCCGAATTTGAGAATTGCATGTTCGAAGACTGCGGCTTTTCGAAGGCCGACATTGGCGGAACATGTTTTTTCGACTGCCGGTTCATTCGATGCGACCTTACGATGTGTAAGTTACATGGCACGGTATTTTCCAATACCTCTTTTTCAGGCTGCAAGATGCTCGGGTTGCGGATGGAGGACTGCAATCGTACCGGACTGGATGTTTCTTTTGCAGACTGCCTGATGGACCACTGCTCGTTTTATACCGTCAAACTTCGTAAAACGCGTTTTTCAGGGTGCCGTCTTCGTGAAGCCGATATGCGCGAAGCGGATTTCGGGGAAACGGTTTTCGATAACTGCGATTTCGATCGTACGATTTTCGGGGGCACCAACCTCGAAGGAGCCGACCTGCGCACCTCTTTCAACTTTTCCATAGACCCCGAGGCCAACAGGCTCCGCAAAGCTAAATTTTCCCTTGCCGGCCTTCAGGGATTGCTGCATAAATATAAAATATCGGTTGAGGGTTAAGAATGTCCCGCAGATACGGAAAAGACATAAGCGTTTCCTTGTTGCAACCAAATTTCCCATAACGAACACCGGCTGTCAAAATACCTCGGAGAGTATTTTCAGCGACTGTATTTTATTGACCGTATCGAGATGATAGCCGAAGTAGTGGAGCATAGAGGAAAGGAAATCGGCCCGTTGTCCACGCGCCAGTTTTATCTCCCCAAGTTCGCCCGGCTGGCATTCCATCAGGAGCGCGAGCAATTCAGTGTTAGGCCTGTTTATGAGCATGTTGTGCGAGGGAGAAAAAGGCGTGAAACTGCCCTCCACGATATCGAAGAAATCGCCTTCTGTGTACTCGTTGGCCGGATAAAATCCCAGAAAAGCGCTCATCTGCATCAGGAACCACAAGTGAAAATTGGATATGCCCTCCTCCATCGAGTCGAGTGCCACCACCGAATTTATGACGAAATCGAAAAGGGGAGAGTTGGGCTCCACCTCCTTTATTAGTTTATACAACACCTCGGCCATAAAGAGCGCTATCGTGCTTTTACGGACATCGAAAGGAAGGCTTCCCAGTGGATAAGCCATACGGATGTCTTTCATGCGGTCCATCTGCGAATGCGACGTGGATATCCCCTCGAATTCGAGGGGGAACATAGGCTGCAGCATTGAAGCTTTGTTCCCTTTGCCTTTTACGCTTTTCACTCCCTGCACCATGTAATTGCGGCGGCCGTGGACGTCGGTCAGCACATAGGCTACCATCGACGTGTCGCCGTATTTTATGGTGTGCAGCACTATTCCCTGCGCTTTGTAAGTTTTCATTGTGGTTATCTCCCGGAGTGTTTTCCCCGGTACACATACTAGGCTTTTTTGTAGTCCTTGATTTCCAGCCCGGAATTAAGTAAAATGATCTGGTCTTTTTATAAAAAACGTTGAACCTCTAAAAATACTTATTTTCCCGGACAAAAACATAATTGGATATATTTAACCCCTATATTTTTTGCAAGTTTTGCCGTCCGCTGTATGATGCATGTGCCGGAAAAATAGACGAAGGAGGTTGTTTTGGATATGTTTACAGGTGGTTACAAGTGATAAAAAATATTATCTTTGCGGCTGTCCGGATCCGTACCGGTAACATTACATGAAAGAACCGCGCGACTATACACGAAACTCTTTCAGGATAACGGGGCTCGTTATCCTAATGCTCGTTTGCGTTTCGTTCATACCTCCTTTCTCGATAGGGAGTGTGAAAATAAAGCGCGCCAATATACTTTCCGATATTATTTCGATGGGGGATACTCCCAGAAGCGCGTTTTCTCCGGAGCCGCTTCTCGATACTTCTTTCCTGGAAGGGTTCAGTTTCCCGGATTCACCAGCAGTATACCCAGAGGAAACATACGGTGGAGTGGGCGGCGAATATATGGATTCGATGGGACATGTAACCGGCGCCGGAGATTCCTTGGATCGTATTTCCCTGGGTGGCACGTTCACGGGAAAAGTCCCCTCCCCCCTTCTTACCCGCGCCTCGGTCGCTGATTCGACGCTGGTTCCTATCGAGGACTTCAGTCCCGGTAAGGAAATGATGACGCGGTTCTATAATTCGCTTGCCTATGAGTCCGGCGAAAGGGTGATCCGCATTGCCGTTTTGGGGGATTCGTTCATAGAAGGGGACATAATTACCGCAGACATGCGGGAGCAGATGCAGTTGAAGTACGGGGGCGGGGGTGTGGGATTCGTTCCGTTCACAACGCCGTTATCCAAGCACAGGGGTACCGTTAAGCACACTTTCTCGGGGTGGGATTACTACAACGTGATGCAGAAAAAAACTACTCCCGAGCAATATAAGGAAAAGTATTTCGTGTCGGGGATACTGTCGGTTCCCAAGCAGGGAGCTACCGTTCGTTATGAGGGCGTGAAGTTCCGGCGCGGCATCGAGGAGTCCGATACCGCCACGCTGATATTTGAGAACAGCGGTAATTCGACTCTCAAAGTCGTCGTGAACGACTCGCTCACAAGCTCCCATACTCCCGAAAGCCGCGACGGGATAGGATATATATCCGTGGGCGCGGGGTCTATATCGAAACTTGATATATCGGTTTCCGAGCCCGAAGGTTTCATAGGTTACGGCGTGGTTTTCGAAGATGCAGCTGGCGTCAGCGTACATAATTACGCAGTGAGAAGCAACAGCGGCCTCGCTCTTTTCGGGACGGACGCTACCGTCAACCGCCAGGTGGATTCGCTGATGAACTACGACCTGGTTATACTCCAGTACGGCCTCAACGTCATGTCGTCCGATGTATTCGATTACGGATATTACGAGCGCCACCTTGTGCGGATAATAGAATATGTCAAGCAGTGTTTCCCCGGCAGCGCAGTGCTGGTAATGAGTATCGGCGACCGCAGTACGCTTAAAAGCGGTACGGCGGTTACCATGCCGGAAGTACACGCCATGATAAAGACGCAGAAGAGCGCGGCCGCCAAGGGCGGCGCCGCATTCTGGAATACGCTCGATGGAATGGGCGGAGAGAATTCCATGGCCGAATTTGTCAAGAATAAATGGGCCGCCAAGGACCATACCCATATAAATTATTCGGGTGGCAGACAGATAGCCGGCAAGTTGGTGGCGTATATCGACGCCGCGGTGGAAAGCATTATCCGGCAGGACGCGGAATCAGGGAAAGTATACGGAGAAAAGCCCGTCGAAGCTCACACGCTCCCGGTGAAACGGCCCGAAGAGGGTGGGGCTGTCTTTGCCGACAGCCTTGCCAGGGTTATAATGGAGCGTATAGGCGGCTCTTCGCAGGATGCTGACTCAACGGAAAATGCTTCTTCGGATAATGAAACCCGAACCACGGGACCGGGAATCAGCGTGAAAGGAGATTCATTAAACGTGGGGATTACCGCTACAGAAACGGTTATCAATGCGCTGAAGGCAAGCGAAACAGAAAAAAGGGGAGATACGGATTAGTATATGGATGTGTTCGCTGATACCATGGATATGGCGGGCGGCTGGAGGGAACAGCTTTCCGGGATCGGCGACAGTATCCTGGCCCTTTTGAAATACGACCCCGCCAACCCGATGATCTTCAGCAGCGGGATTTTTCTTTTCCTGTTTGCGTTATTCACGCTCTTTTATGGGTTAATGAGAAAGAAACCGATGCTGCGGATGATATACACCGCGCTTTTTTCGGTTTACTTCTATTATAAGACGGGGGGCATATATTTTTACCTGCTCATCATAGTTTCCGTTGCTGATTTCCTTATCGGGCTCGGGCTGAATAAAACGGAGCATAAACCCTGCCGCAGGCTGCTCATGCTGCTGAGCGTGCTGGTGAACCTGGGAATGCTGTGCTACTTTAAGTACACCAACCTTTTCATCCAGATAGCGAACGACCTGGCGGGAGGGCATATCTTCGATTTTAAGAATATTTTCCTGCCCGTGGGCATCTCTTTCTTCGTTTTCCAGTCACTGAGCTATACGATAGATATCTACCGCAGGCAGCTCAAGCCGCTGACCTGTTGGCTCGACTATTTCTTTTACCTCTCGTTTTTCCCGCAGCTGGTCGCAGGGCCTATAGTCAGGGCCGCGGATTTCATTCCGCAGATACGCCAGAATCCCGTAAAGGTTACGCGGCGGATGTTCGGCACCGGAGTTTTTCTTATTATGGTGGGATTGCTTAAAAAGGCCGTCATTTCAGATTATATAAGCATCAATTTCGTAGACCGGATTTTCGATAACCCGACGCTGTACAGCGGGTTCGAGAACCTTATGGGTGTGTACGGCTACGCCCTGCAGATTTACTGCGATTTCTCGGGCTATTCGGATATGGCCATAGGTATAGCTCTCTTGCTTGGATTCCGGTTCAGGGAAAATTTCAACCTGCCCTACAAGTCGGCTACTATAACCGAATTCTGGCGGCGGTGGCACATATCCCTTTCGAGCTGGCTGAAGGATTACCTCTACATATCGCTCGGTGGTAACCGCAAGGGGCGCATCCGTACCTACGTAAACCTTATGCTCACCATGCTTCTCGGGGGATTGTGGCACGGGGCGTCGCTGAGGTTCCTTATCTGGGGCGGTTTCCACGGACTGGGGCTTGCGGGACACAAGTTCCTAATGCATAAATTCCCGCGCCTGAAACCCACGGGTGAAAAGATGAAGCGGGGATGGCGCATGGCGGGGATAATATTCACCTTCAATTTCGTCTGTTTCGGGTGGATATTCTTCCGGGCGGCGGACGCCGGTACGGGCCTGGATATCCTCACCCAGATATTCACGAACTTCAATTTTGCGCAGGCGGGGCAGGTCATAGCGGGTTACTGGCAGGTGTTCGCGCTCATCTTCGTCGGTTTCGTGGGGCATTACCTTCCGAAATGGATACACGCCGCCGCCAAACTGCGGGTAATAAAAAATACTATCATCGTGAATGCGGTGATCCTCGTTGTAATAATCTGGATCATCATGCAGGTCAAGTCGGCCGGCATACAGCCTTTCATCTATTTCCAGTTCTGACGCCGACCGTATTTGGCAGACAGAAAGCAGAAAGTTCCCTGCTCGGTTGAAAATAAAGTATTTTAATGATTTTGCCGTTTTCCCTTTAATTGAGAGTAACTTTCCGGGGAAGGTTGGCCATTCCGTTTCTTTTATATATTTTTGATTTCACATTTTACCTGAGTTTATGAACGAATTCGATATAGGCCTGATGCTCCGCCTAAATTTCGACGGGGGCGTTATTATGGACAATATAATGTGGTACTGCTCCCGGATATGGTTCTGGATTCCGCTTTACCTCGTGGTGCTTTACCTGGTCTACCGCCGTTTCGGGTGGAAGTATATGCTTTTCGCACTGCTCTTTTTTGTGGCTGGAATAGGCATTTGCGACCAGGTCTGCAATTTCTTTAAAGCGAATATCCCGTACCTGCGGCCCACGAGGGATCCGGCAGTGGCACCGCTGCTGCATACTGTGAGGGGATATACCGGCGGTATGTACGGAACTGTTTCGGGGCACGCTTCCACGTCTTTCTTTATCTTCCTCCTTTCAAGCCTTATCATGCGGCGGGGGTGGTTTACGGCCATGATGCTATGC
>CAKUKW010000055.1 GCA_934663885.1 uncultured Tidjanibacter sp. | reverse complement strand
GGGGTTGAGCCGGTCTATCACGCGGTGGGTATGTCCGCCTATTATCAGGTCGTAACCCGGCACGTGCAAAGCCATCAAAGAATCGGCGTCGTCTCCCGTGTGCGTAAGGGCTATCAATACTTCGTTCCTGTGTCCCAGGCTTGTATATTTTTCTGCCGTTTCGTAAGGGGAAGGGAACCTGGTGCCTTCAAAGATTTCGTCCTTGCCGTCGGGGTGCCCGTTTATGAAATTGGTTATGAGCCCTACCAGCGCCAGCCTCTTTCCCCCTTTACTTGTAAGTATGATATAAGGTTCGGGTTGGGCGAGGGCTGATTCACGGGTATCCACATTTGCCAGAATGACGGGAAAATCGGCGCCGCGCGTCCTGTTGTCGAGATGTGCCAGCCCTTTGTCAAATTCATGGTTGCCGAATGTCGCTGCGTCGTAACCCAGCGAATTCATAAGGTCGATAATGGGCTTTCCGTCCACGCGTACGCCGTCCTCGACGGCCATATCGACGTATGGATTACCCGTCCAGCGGTCGCCGGCGTCGACGAGGAATACCGAGGCCGTATCCTGCGACCTGTAATTCTCAACCACGGTTGCAAGATTGGGAATATTCTCGAAGGCACCGTGTATATCGTTGGTCGAGATTATATAAATTGTTTCCTGCCGGGTCTTGCACCCGAATAGTGTCATGCTCGCCAGCAGCAATGTTACAAACCAGCTAAATTTTATTTTCAGTGGGGAAATGGCCATAAAATATTCTATTTTTGTAGAATATAAGCTACGCCTCGGCAATTCAAACAGACTTGATTGCACGCGGCTTGCATTATATTTGCACAATATATGCAGTGAGACAATGTTATCAATACAAAGATAATATTTTTAATTTTAACAAAATACGGCTTCGCTTTAAGTATGCCGGAATAAGAATCGATATGAATGGAAATCTGATCCAGATAAAGTGCGAGAACAGTTGCGGTAACATTACTGTCGAGATGGGCTCGTCGCTATCAGAAATAATAAGGATGCTGCCCGAGCCACCCATGCCTTACCTCGCGGCATACGTTAATAACGCCATAAAGGAGCTCGACTACCGGATATTCGAACCGGTGGAAGTGAGGTTTATCGATATAACCCATTTCGAGGGAATACGCGTTTACCAGCGCACACTTTTCTTTACCCTTCAGAAGGCCGTCCATGACCTTTTCCCCGGCAAACGATTCAGGATACCCAATTCGGTGTCGAAAGGGTTTTACTGCGAGATAGAGGGAATGGAGAAGATTTCGCAGGAGGACGTGGATCGCATAAAGGCCCGCATGGACGAGCTGATAACGCAAAAGATACCTATCGTAAGCTCCAAAGCCCCGGCGGAGGAAGTAAAGGAGATTTACGCCCGCCTCGGGTTTTATGACAAGGTTGCGTTACTGGAGACGAGGCCCAGGCTTTACGTCACGCTCAGCAGCCTTGCCGATATTCCCGGCTTTTTCTTCGGGGCCCTGGCACCGAACACGTCGTTCCTTTACCTTTACGATCTCAAGCCTTACTACAAAGGCATGTATATCGCCGTTCCGAAACGTACGGAACCCACGGGGCTAGATGATATGGTCGACCAGGATAAAATGTTCGATATCTTTTCCGAATACAGGGATTGGGTAAGTGTAATGGACGTTTCGAACATAGGCTCGCTGAATACCAACATACTCGCGGGAGAGGCCAGCGACCTTATTAAGGTGGCGGAAGCGTTCCATGAAAAAAAATTCGCAAGCATCGCCGACAGTATAGACGAAGCCAACCGCAGCCGCGGGGCGAGGCTCGTACTTATATCGGGCCCGTCTTCCAGCGGAAAGACGACGTTTGCCAAAAGGCTTGGTATACAGCTCAGGATACTGGGATTGAAGCCCGTGCTTATTTCCCTCGACGACTATTTCGTGGAGAGGGAGCAGACCCCGCGCGACGAAAAGGGAGATTACGATTATGAGACTATAGATGCGCTCGACCTTAAAACGTTCAATGAGCATCTCAAACGCCTTTTCGCTGGCGAGAGCGTGGAGATACCGCGCTACGATTTCATCACCGGTAAACGACAGTGGCACGAGTCTCCCCTGAAACTCGACCAGCGGTCGATGCTGATAGTGGAGGGCATACACGGCCTCAACCCGAAACTGACCTCGGAGATAGCCGACGACTACAAATTCAAAGTCTATATATCGGCCTTCACTTCGATAGCGATGGACGATATTTCGAGGATACCGACAACGGACAACCGCCTTATAAGGCGTATTGTGCGCGACAACGAAACCCGCGGCGCCGACGCCCTTTCGACCCTGAAGCGCTGGGGCAGCGTCAGGGCGGGGGAGGACAAATACATTTTCCCCTATCAGGAGAATGCCGACGTGATGTTCAACTCTTCGCTGTTCTATGAAATCCCGGTACTGCGCCGTTATGTTGAACCCCTGCTTTATAAGGTACCCAATACCGAACCGGAGTACGGGGAAGCGCGCCGGCTGCTGAAATTCCTTGACAATTTCCTTAATATAGACCCGGATGAGATACCGCCGACTTCCATACTCAGGGAATTCATAGGCGGAAGCAGTTTTAAATATTAGGTAATTCAGTATTGACCGATAAATGGAGCAGGGGGTGTAAGGCCTCCTGTTTTTAATTTACCTGAAATCTCAGTAAGACGGTGCAACAAATGCCCTGGTTTTCCAATCTTACAGGTAATGTATTTATTATTAACTTACTATTTCAAAGATATGGGTAGATTTTTACTGATAATATTATTTGGTATTTCCGGCTCCTGTGCTCTCCATGCGCAGAATACTCTTTACCTTCAGGAAAGCGAAAATGTAAATGTCGGAATTTTCGAGTTCGAAATTTTCAGTGCGGGCACCCTGCTGGCGCCGAATAAAACGATAAGTCTGGACGGGCTGACACAAAAGAGCAGTACGAGGCCCGGGATAGGCATGGGTGCGGAAATCCGTTTTAATTTACCTGAAACTCCTTTCAGCCTGGGGCTTCAGTACTCTTTAGACAGTTTTATCAGGCAATGGAACGACACACGGGAGTGGGAAAACTTGCCCGTGGATGAGGAGAGGTTTATTCGCGCCCGGGGCACAGTCAATGCCCTGCAACTTACCGCCGACTATAATTTCCGGAGTAATTCTGACTTCAGCTGGTTTGCCGGCATTGGCTACGGGTACGCCGATTCCAATTACGACTTTGCACATGTACATCTCCTGAACATGGAAATGAAGAGAACGACTGACATCGGCGCTTATCATAAGAAAGGGTTCAACGCATTTTCCGTAAGGTGCGGCATGGAGTACGAAAATGCCGTGAGGGTTACCGCTTACTGCAATTATGTTTCCGGGAACCTGTATTACTTTGGCCTGAAACTCGGCCTTGTTATAGGCGGGCGCGAACGTTAGTCCGCGGATTTGCCTGACGGTTTTTTTTCATCCCGGGCGGAGGAGATCAGCATCATTATCGGCACTGATATAAGCCCTATCGCAAGCATAAGGCAACCGGCGTAGATCGCATAGTACCAGGGACACTCTATCAGTTTTACGACGCAATGGTCGGGTATGCTGCCTGCGGGAAGGTTGTTCTCGGCCAGCAGGACTATCCATTTTCCTTTTTTGAAGAGGTAGCTGTCCGCTTTGGTGCGCGACTCGCTTACGTAATACCACTCATTATCCCTGCCCGTGAGCCTTATGTCGGCGAAAGTAATTTTGAGGCTGCCGTCGCCGCGCTCTTCCGTCTCTATCTTCTCCGTCCTAACGCTAACCGGAAGCGTAACGGTTTTGCCTGTCCGGTCATTCCCCATGTTGGTCGCGAAATGCGTGTAGGAAACGACCTCGACGTTGGTCATATCGGGCGATCCCAGGAAAAGCCCCGCTACTGCCAGCCACAAGCCTGCCGCCGGTAATATTAGTGAATTAGCGTGCCATGAAAGTTTTTTCCTCGCACCTATGGCACGGATCACGTAAGAGGCCAGGACGATTAGCAGCCACAGTACCGATGCCGCAAAGATCCATGAGCGAGTAAATCCGTAAAGCCCCAGCCTCAATCCGACTTTACCCATCTCGGCAGTTCCTTCAACCGGGAATTGCGGGAATGCAAGGACTATAATGCCCGCAAGCGCCAGCATCCCCAGTGCGGCCAGTATTCCGCTGCGGGAGGATATACTGGAAGGGCTCCCTTTCTTTTTGGTTTTATTGTATTCGGCGAAAGCCAGGTACAGTACAACCACAATCACCAGAATGTTTACGGGGAAAGTGAAAAGGCTTATATCCATGTTACCCGACGCCACCTGTAGCACTAGGGCGGTAATCATGAGTATATAGAATATTTTCATAACAATTGCATTTAGGGGCGGTTACATGTAGTCTGTCAATACAAAAATATAAATTTTATTTATACGGGCGTAAGCGAGGTAGCCGGCCCGTTGCTCACCATGTAATTAATTGTTGAAAAATAAGCGGTCAGCGTCCATTTATTCGGGCTATTGTTGTTATATTTGCATCGCTTGAAACCATGGAGCGTTAAATCATTTAAAACCATATATAAGATGTCGTTCGATAAATTTGCAGAGCGCCACATAGGCGTCACAGGGAAGGACTTAAGCGATATGCTCGACGTTATCGGCGTCGGAAGCGTCGACGAACTCATAGGGCAGGTAATACCGTCCAATATAAAGCTCCGCAAGCCGATGGCAATTCCGGCGGAGGGGATGAGCGAATACGAATTCTCCGCCCATATCGGGGAGCTGGCGGCAAAGAATAAAAATTACCGCTCGTTTATCGGGATGGGATGGTACCCGTCTGCCGTTCCGGCGGTAATTATGAGGAATGTTTTCGAGAACGCCGGATGGTATACTTCCTACACTCCCTACCAGGCCGAGGTTTCGCAGGGCAGGCTCGAAGCGCTTCTCAATTTCCAGACGATGACAATTTCGCTTACGGGAATGGAAATCGGCAACTGTTCGCTCCTCGACGACGCGACGGCGGCAGCCGAAGCCATGCTGATGATGTTCTCCCTGCGTTCTCGCGACCAGGTAAAGAACGGAGTCAACCAGCTTTTCGTAGATGAAAACATATTCCCCAACGTACTCGACGTTATCCTTACGCGCGCCGAACCGTTCGGGATCGAAATTATAAGGGACAGTTACGAAAATTATACTTTTACGGGCAAGGAATTCGGCGCTGTAGTACAGTACCCCGCTGCCGACGGCGAAGTAAGGGATTACGACGGTTTCGCAGCCGCGGCCCATGCCGTAGGAGCTAAAGTAGCCGCCGTGTGCGACCCGATGGCGCTCGTACTGCTGAAATCCCCGGGAGCATGGGGCGCCGACATAGCCGTCGGTTCCGTGCAGAGGTTCGGCCTGCCTCTGGGATTCGGCGGCCCGACTGCAGGTTTTATGACAACCAGGGAAGAATTCAAACGCAATATGCCGGGCCGCATAATAGGCGTTTCGGTCGACAGGCTGGGCAATCCGGCCCTGCGTATGGCCCTGCAGACGCGGGAGCAGCATATCAAGCGCGAGAAGGCTACATCGAATATATGTACGGCATCCGCCCTTGTAGCATCGATGACGGGTTTCTTCGCTGTTTACCATGGCCCGGAAGGCCTACGCAGGATATCAAAACATATCCATTCACATACGGCAGCCGTTGCCGAAGCGCTGAAGGAGCTCGGTTTTGCAATTAAACATAATAACTATTTCGATACGCTGGAAGTGAAAGCCGACGCTGCCGTGGTGCAGAATTCAGCGCTCGCGAGGAAGATTAATTTCTTCTATCCCGACGAAAACACCGTCAGGATGAGTTTCGACGAAGTGACTACCGCAGGCGAGGTTACCCAGGTAGTGGCCATATTCGCCGAGGCGGCGGGTAAAAAAGCTCCCAAGAGCATTAAAATAGGCGAAGATAAAATAACGTTACTGAAAGATCTCCTGCGCAGGGATGAAATCCTTACAGCCGCTGTATTCCATAAATACCACAGCGAAACGGAAATGATGAGGTATATCAAGAGGCTCGAGCGCAGGGATATTTCACTGGCAGACAGTATGATATCGCTCGGTTCGTGTACCATGAAACTGAACGCCGCCGCTGAGATGATGCCCCTGTCGCTAGCGGGCTTTACGGGCATACATCCTTACGTTCCCGCCTCGCAGGCCCAAGGGTACCTCGAGTTGATAGAAGGCCTGGAAAAAGACCTCGCGGCGATCACCGGTTTCGCAGGATGTTCGCTACAGCCTAATTCGGGA
Source organism: uncultured Tidjanibacter sp. (assembly GCA_934663885.1). Taxonomy (GTDB): domain Bacteria; phylum Bacteroidota; class Bacteroidia; order Bacteroidales; family Rikenellaceae; genus Tidjanibacter. The sequence goes on along the minus strand of CAKUKW010000055.1, from coordinate 3,802 downwards.
GCTGCCGGCGAATATGCGGGCCTTATGGTTATCCGCGCGTGGCACCAGAGCCGGGGGCAGGGTTTCCGCACCGTAATGCTCATTCCCGCTTCCGCGCATGGCACGAATCCCGCTTCGGCGGCGATGGCCGGAATGAAGATAGTGGTTACCAGGACCGATGAAAAAGGCAATATCGATACCGAAGACTTCAAGGCAAAGGCACAGGAATATGCCGATGAGCTTTGCGGCGCGATGATAACATATCCTTCGACACATGGTATATTCGAAACCAATATACGTGAGATAGTGGACGCGGTCCATGATGCGGGCGGACAGGTATTCATGGACGGCGCGAATATGAACGCACAGGTCGGCCTGACCAATCCCGGTTTCATAGGTGCCGACGTTTGCCACCTCAACCTCCACAAGACCTTCGCGATGCCCCACGGCGGCGGCGGTCCCGGTGTGGGCCCTATCTGCGTTGCAGAGCACCTGGTGCCCTTCCTTCCTTCGCATCCGGTCATTGAAACTGGTGGTGAAGAAGCTATAACCGCTGTGGCGTCCGCACCTTACGGTAACGCTATGCTGTTGCCGATCACTTACGGCTATATAAAAATGCTGGGTGAAAAAGGCCTGCGCCGTTCGACTGAAATGGCTATCGTGAACGCAAACTATATGTCCAAGGCCCTTGCAAAAGAGTACCGCACTTTCTACAGCGGCGAAAACGGAAGGGTGGGGCACGAAATGATACTCGACCTGCAGAATTTCCGCAAGGATTACGGCGTAGAGGTCGCCGACGTTGCCCGCCGCCTTATGGATTACGGCTTCCATGCCCCAACGCTTTCGTTCCCTGTCCACGATACGTTCATGGTAGAACCCACAGAAAGCGAATCCAAGGAGGAAATGGATAAGTTCATCGCGGCGATGATCTCCATTAAACGCGAATGCGAAGCGATAAGCGGCGCCGAGGACAACCTGCTTACCAACGCCCCGCATACCGCGGCAGAGGTGGCCGGAGAATGGAACCACCCTTACTCGAGGCTGCACGCGGCTTTCCCGGCAGAGTGGATCAGGCAGTCCAAGTTCTTCCCCTACGTCTCGAAAATAGATGCGGGATACGGCGACCGTAACCTGGTATGTGCGTGGATCGAAGCCGAAGAGAAATAAAAGACGCCGTCTTAACGTTTGTATAGCGGATGCCGTGCAAGGCGGGCCTTCCTATGAAACATGCAATAATAGAAAACTATATTAAAAAACAGAGTATAATGAAAATTGAAAACAAAAAATTCGTGGAGGTGAGCTACCAGCTTCACGTAGACGGTGAAACGGTCGATCAGGCTACCACGGAAAATCCGCTCGGGTTCGTATTCGGCGAGGGATTCCTTATCCCCGGCTTCGAAAAGAACATCGAAGGGAAAAAGAAAGGCGATAAATTTGATTTTACAATTGATCCGGCGGACGGTTACGGCGAGAGCCACGATGATATGATCGTAGACGTGCCTAAATCGGCATTTGAAATAAACGGCCAGGTCGAAGAGGGACTCCTCGAACTTGGCAACGAAATTCCGATGCAGACAGCGGAAGGAATGCGCCTTCTCGGCAGGGTCGTCAACAATGAGGGCGACAAGGTGAAGATGGATTTCAACCATCCGCTGGCTGGAAAAACGCTTCATTTCACTGGTGAAGTTGTGGGCGTACGGGAAGCAACCGAGGCTGATTATCCGCAGCAGGGCGGAGGTTGCGGTTGTGGCTGCGGCGACGAAGGCTGCGAGGATTGCGACAGCGATTGCGGCGGCGAATGCTAATTCGCTTAAGCGTTTGAAATATTGAAAAAGGACGGTTTTGGGCCGCCCTTTTTTGTGTCCGGTTAATTTCGTAACGTTCTTTTTTGTGTTCGTTTTCACTGAAAATAAGACTGCCGGGCAAATTTTAGTAAATTTGTATATGGAAAATTGCGGGCGGTTTACTCTATTAGGAAAAGCGCTGTCGAAATGGCGCGCGTAACCTAAAAGTTTGTTATTTAACAAACTTTAAAAACCCACACAACTATGAATATAAAGATAGCATTTATGATGACGACAGCCTTGGGCGTGGCGCTTTCCAGCCTTGCCGCGCAAGATTACAGGACCGTTCAGTCCAAAGTTACGGACGCTACGGTATTTTTTAACGGCGCTGAACTTACGCATACCGCTAAAGCGCAACTGACGAAAGGGGAGAACCAGATAGTGATCGAAGGCCTTAGTCCTTACGTTGATGTCAACAGCCTTAAGATAAAGGTCTCGGACAATGTGGTAGTTGCCTCCTCCGAGTTTTCGGTGGATTACCTGAAATCGGCCAAGGATATGACGCCTATACTAAAGGAACTCTCCGATAGGATAGCGTTGAAAAATGATGAGCTTGGTAAGGTCGAGGTTGATATGAGGATAAACGAAAATATGATATCCCTGCTCAAGGAGGGTATAACGAAGAACGTTTCGGGTTCTGAAAAAGGGCTCGGTACCGATGAGCTGAAGAAGACGCTCGACTATTACAAATCGAAATCCGAGGAGTTGGAGGGAACGAAAGTTTTGCTGAATAACCTGCGGACAAAACTGAGGGCCGAAGTCCAGACCCTTCAAAACCAGTATAACCAGGAATCAGTAAAAGGCAATAAGACTTCGGGCGTCCTCAGGCTCAACCTCTCTTCGCCCAAAGAAGTAAATGCGTCTTTCGCGGTCGTTTATTACACTTCGAATGCGGGATGGGAGCCCTATTACGACATAAACATAGCGAATACCGAGAAGCCGGTTTCGATAATAGCCAAATCGAGGGTAAGGCAGACTACGGGCCTCGACTGGGAAAAGGTAAAACTAACCCTTTCCACTTCCATTCCCAACAACGGCAAGGTGGCGCCTCTTTTCAGTGCATGGTTCCTTTACCCGATGCAGGAGGCCAGGCTATCTGCCCAAAAGGGGTCCGTCTCCAAGGAAATGATGATGCAGAATTCATACTCCTACGATGAAGTTGTGGTTGAAGAGAGCGCTGCAGACTATGGTTATCCCCAACAGTCCACGATGCAGGATTACATCGTGACCAACGATAATGAACTTAATGTAACTTATGCAATCGAGCTTCCATACACCATTCCCGGCAACGGCAAGGAGCAGAGTATCGACCTGATGGCCAGGGAAACGCAGGCGGAATACAAGTATTATGCGACGCCTAAGCTCGACACGCGCACCTATCTCATTGCCGAAATAGGCGACTGGCAGAAACTGGGCCTCCTGAGCGGAACGGCTAACGTGACATACGACGGAACTTACGTGGGGCAAACCTTTATCGATGCGTCATCCACTACCGAAAAACTGACCCTTACGCTCGGTACCGACGCCCGCGTGGCAGTAAAGCGCGAAAAGTTGCAGGACTTCAGCAGCACCCGCACCATTGGCAGCGATATCCAGCAGGTATTCACCTACAGGATAACCGTCAAGAATAACCAGACGCGTCCCATAAAGCTCGTAACCAAAGACCAGTACCCCATTTCCACTCAGAAGAACGTAGAGGTTACCCTGCGTACGAAGGAAACTACCAAGTGGACGGCGAACGTGGAAAACCTGGGCGTCATAACATGGGAGGAAGAGCTTGCTCCGGGTGAAACCAAAACCTACGATATAAGCTACAGCGTGAAATATCCCAAGACGGTAAAGCTCAATTTGTAAGTGCCGGAGAATTTCCGTAATATAGCGATGGACTTAAACTATCGTGGTATTGCATTTCGCAAATACTTGAAAATATGGCAGAGGTCAAATATCCGAAACTCAATTTCCCGCCTGTAAAGCTGAGG
>CAKUKW010000054.1 GCA_934663885.1 uncultured Tidjanibacter sp. | reverse complement strand
CTCGTGATAAGCTATCATGCGCTTCTCGCCGGCGGTGATTATCTTGTTCTTCTTTTCGAGCCCGCCCACTATGCGGTCGATGGCCGCGAGGAAATCTTCCTTAGATACGAATTTTTTATTATTCCGGGCCGCTATAAGGGCCGCTTCGTTACATACGTTGGCGATATCGGCACCAGAGAACCCCGGCGTCTGCTTGGCGAGGAAAGCCCTGTCGAGGTGCGGGTCGAGTTTGAGGCCGCGCAGGTGTACGTCGAAGATCTCTTCCCGCTCCTTGATATCGGGCAACCCTACCTCTATCTGGCGGTCGAAACGGCCTGCGCGCATGAGAGCCTTGTCGAGTATGTCGGCGCGGTTGGTAGCCGCCAGCAGGATCACTCCCGAATTGGTACCGAAACCATCCATTTCCGTCAGGAGCTGGTTGAGGGTATTCTCCCGTTCGTCGTTGCCGGAGAAACCGGCGTTCTTGCCGCGCGCGCGCCCTACGGCGTCTATCTCGTCGATAAATACGATACACGGCGCTTTTTCTTTCGCCTGGCGGAAGAGGTCCCTCACGCGGGATGCCCCCACGCCGACGAACATTTCAACGAAATCGGATCCGCTCATCGAAAAGAACGGCACATTGGCTTCGCCGGCCACTGCTTTGGCCAACAGCGTCTTACCCGTTCCCGGAGGACCTACGAGCAGAGCGCCCTTGGGTATCTTACCCCCCAGTTCACGATATTTCTGGGGATTGCGGAGGAAGTCCACTATCTCCATTATCTCGACTTTGGCCTCTTCCAGGCCGGCCACATCCTTGAAAGTTATCTTCCCTTCGGTGGCGTTCTTATCGAAAACCTGGGCCTTCGCCTTTCCGACGTTGAAGATGCCCTGTCCACCCTGTCCGCCGCCCGCAGCGTTGCGCGATACGGAGCGCATCATCCATACCATCAGGAATATCAGGAGAAGCCACGGAATTGAATTCAGCAATATGGTAGTCCAGACGTTAGTCCTGTCTTCGTAGGTTATCGGGATCGTTGCTCCGTAATTATTTTCCGCCTCCCTGAGGTCTGACCGGAAAGAATCCACGGAGCCTATATTGTAGGTGAACTGCGGGCCCAGCAGCGGGATATTCTTATACTCCGGCTGGTTCTTGTATTTCTCTGCCGTGCCTTTGCGCAAATGTACCTCGGCGTAGCTTTTGTTTATCACGTCTATCTTCTCCACGTCACCGGAGGCTATCATTTTTTCCACAGCCGTCCAGTTCGTCTTGGAGGGGGATTCCTTCGGCGTCATGAAAAATATCACCGCAAGGAAAATAAGCACCAGCGAATAGAATATGTAGCCCAGAGGTATCCGCTTTTTGACCGGCTGTTGCGGCTTGCGGTTCTGGGGATTTTTATTTGGGGTTTGGTTATTGTTCGTCGCCATAAAAATTAATGAAATAACGCACTTTAAGAATAATAATTAATAAACTGAAATAGAGTCCGAATATAACGTTTGCGGAACAATATTATTATTCGTCGCCGTGTTTTGTAGCGGGAGCGTCCGCCCACAATTGTTCGAGCCTGTAGAAATCCCTCGCCTCGGTCTGGAAAATATGAACCATCACGTCGACATAGTCGATAACCACCCAGACGGCGTTGTTCATCCCCTCGATACGGCGGGGCCTTTCCTTCAGGTCGTTTACAACCTTTTCTTCCACCCCGTCGGCTATGGCAGCAACATGGGCCGTCGAGTCGGCGTTGCAGATCACGAATGCATCCGCCACCGCTCCATCTATACCCGACAGATCGAGGGATACGATGTTTTTACCTTTTTTATCTTCTACCGCAGATACAATAACTTCAAAAAGCTTTTTATCCATATTTTCTTTTTAAATCTTCTCTTAACCACTTGATTTAACTTATCATCCTGAAAGCGAATCCGCTGCGGGACACTTCCAGTATAGACTCCTTGAGCTCCCTCACAAGGGTATCTTTCACATAGGTGCGCCTGATCGCCACGGCAATCTTGCGCGATACGGCCCCTTTGGCGATAGGCTTGACCTGTTCCTCATGTCCCGGATGCACATAAGGCACCGCCATTTCGGGAATGATAGTAAGGAAATCCGTACAGTCCACCACCCTCATAATGGTCTCGAGCGAACCGCTCTCGAAATAGTAGGAGGCCCTTTTACCTGCGTTTTTGGAGGCGCAGAATTCCAGTATCTGGTCGCGGAAACAGTGCCCCTCCGAAAGCAGCAGCATATCCTTCATGTCTATATCCTCTACCCTGATATTACTGCGGGCCGACAGCGGATGGTTCGGCGAAACATAAGCGTAAAAACGGTCGTCGAAAAGATCGTTTTCGATAATACCATCGGGACACGTGCCCCCGGCGACTATGGCAGCGTCTATCTGGTCGTGCTCTATCGACCTGATAATGTCGGGCGTTATCATCTCCCTTATCTCGAGGCTTACGTTCGGACAGCGGCGCGCGAATTCCTGCACCATATTGGGCAGTAAATAAGGGGCTATAGTCGGAATGACACCGAGCCGGAGCTGTCCCGTAACATTTCCTTTGAACTCCTCCACATCCTCGTATACCTGGTGATAGCTCTTCAATACTTCGCGTGCCCTGCCAACCACCACTTCTCCTGCCTGGGTAAGCATCACAGGCTTCTTTGTCCTGTCCAGAAGGATCACGCCGAGCTCCTCCTCCAGGTTCTTTATCTGCATGCTAAGGGAAGGCTGAGTGACGAAGCACTTTTCGGCGGCAAGCGAGAAGCTGCCGTTATTTACCACCGCCAGCAGGTATTCGAGTTGTACAATAGTCATAGGCCTTATTTTTATCCCGCAAAGATATAATTTATATCTATAACCGACAAAGAATGAAAAGGTTTTCCTTATATTTTACCCATTAATTTATAATTTCATAAAATACCAGAATCGCGGAACATTTTCCCATAAAATTCCGCTTTCTTTTCAACAGCCATCGGGAACGCGCGCGAGGAGGAAGGCATCCTGTAGAGAGATATTTCTCTGCCTCCGATCACGGCCCCGACGCACCCGCCGACTGCAGGGACAGCGCAGCCGGCAATGGAAGCGAACGTTGCTGCGGCTTTCTCTCCCGTAGTTACGACCACCCGGCAGGAAGGCATTTTCTCAAGCAGGGCCGGTATATCCCTTGGACGGGTTATCTCGAGGAATTTATCCGATGCGTTATCCCTGAGCCTCACCGCTTCCTGCGCAGTATCCGATAAAGCAATCCCCTTGTCGCGGCAAAACTCCACTATCATCTCTTTGTCGAACAACTTTCCCCCGCGCATTAGAAAGTAGCCTTTATCGCCGTAGAACACGAGCCCCATAATGCGCCACATATCGTTCTGAAAATTAGGGTAATAAAAATCCATCGACCAACGGCTGCGTTTCGGCGGGAAAGTACCCATCATCAGCACCCTGGCCCCTTCCGGCAGGAAAGGCTCCAGAGGATGGCTCTCCGTCTGCGGCATATTTTTAATAATTTCCATACGGTTCTAAAAACGTTTTACAGGACAAAAGTAGCGTATATTTGGATAATAGCAGGATGGGCCTCGGCATAGCTCTGCGAAAACTTCGTTTCCCTTTGCTCTGCGCTCGGCTTTCACTATATTTGCAGAATGAAAATAGTTGCGGACGCACATATACCTTACATCAGGGGGCTTTTAGAGCCTTATGCCGATGTATCCTACATACCGGGGAGGGATATAGGCCCCGGCGACGTAGCCGACGCCGATGCGCTGTTAATCCGTACCCGTACCCGGTGCGACGCGAAGCTGCTTGCCGGTTCGAAGGTCAGGTTTATAGGGACTGCAACTATCGGCACCGACCATATCGACCTCGCTTATTGCCGTGACAACGGCATCGAAGTAGTATCGGCGGCAGGATGCAATGCCCGGGGGGTATTGCAATGGGTAGGAGCGGCGTTGGCGCTCCTGGCCCAAAAAGGCGGCTGGCGGCCGCAGGGAAAAACGCTTGGCGTAGTAGGAGTGGGACATGTAGGCTCGCTAATCAAGGAGTCCGCCTCCGTATGGGGCTTCCGGGTATTGTGTTCCGACCCTCCCAGGGAAACGGCTGAAAGCCTTGGAGCAGCGGAAGGATTCGTCCCGCTCGCTGAAATAGCTTCACATGCCGATATCGTAACTTTCCACACACCGCTTACAAAAGATGGCAATCATCCTACATGGCACCTTGGCGATAAGGACTTCCTTAAAACGCTGAAACCCCGAGCGGCTGTAATAAATTCAGCGCGCGGGAATATCGTAGATGAAAATGCACTTAAAAAAGTAATTGCGGAAAAAGGAATAACCGTATGCATTGACACCTGGGCTGGCGAACCGGACATAGACCGCGCACTTCTTGCGGTTGCGTTCATAGCAACCCCGCACACAGCAGGTTATACGATACAAGGTAAGGCCAACGCTTCGGCGACAGTCGTGGATGCTCTGGCCGCGCACTTCCGGCTGCCGTTAACCGGCTGGCATCCGCCGGAAGAAAAACCACGGCCTTACGCTGTACCCATAGCATGGGAAGAGATGGGAGCCACTATAAAAAGGTACTGCGATCTCGAAACCGAAACCGCTACACTGAAGAAAGACCCCGAATCGTTCGAAGCTGTCCGTGACTGCTACCCATACCGCGAAGAATACTTTTAGGGGGCGCGGAGGTTTCGTAACCTCTATCCGACAAACAGATACCGCATTGGCAGGTTGGCCTGCAGAGAAAAGAAAACCGATTAATATTAAAACATAGTGCAATTATGATTACGAGAGAAACCGAGAGCAGGGAGCAGTACCTTGCCGAAACAGGAAAGGCAATGATGGCAGCGGCCCGTACCGCCCCCAAGGGATGCGGCATAGACAACCTCGAAATATCAATGGTCACGGGCGGTAAGATAGGGCGCCTGGCGGCGAAGATGCGCGAAGTGGGCGAAGCGTCCGGAAGGGCTTTCTTCCTACGCGACGCCGACAATGTGGACAATTCTGATGCAGTGGTACTCATAGGCGCCAAACCACGGGTGCGAAAGCTCAACTGCGGTCTGTGCGGCTTCGAAACCTGTACGCGAAAGGAATCCGAGGCTCCTGCGACGCCATGCTCTTTCGATGTCATGGACCTTGGCATAGCCGTAGGGTCGGCAGTGGCGGTAGCGGCGGACAGGCGCGTGGACAACCGCGTAATGTATTCGGCCGGAGTGGCGGCGGGTGAGTTAGGTATGCTCGACGAAAGTATGATAATAATTTCCATACCCCTCTCATGCAGCGGCAAGAGCATTTACTTCGACCGGAAAACGGCCACCTCCTGTACAAAATAATTGTAACTGTAAAAGAGACCTGAACCCGGAAACTCCAATGCAACGATATAACCGCGCGGCAACTGTTTGTTCAGTTTGCCGCGCGGTTGTTTTCTGTCCGTGGCTCACAACACCGGACCAGGCATACATTACGCCTATTTGGGTATTCCAGGGGCCTTTATTGTTTTTTATTACTATATTTGGCTTACAAAACCCTGCAAAATGAGGAACAAATTCTATATTCCACTTTGTTTTATACTTATTGCCTCAACGCTCCCGGCATGCTCGGGGCGTAGCGGGAGCAGTACCGTCTCAGAGAAACCGGCCGAATCCGGCGAGACACCGAAAGAATTCATTCTCGAAGAGGTGCTTTCCGACCTTAGCGCTTACTCCTATAAAGGGGATTACAGGGAGCTGGTTTCCGAAGCCATACCCTATTATGAAAACGCCATAGCCAGGGGAGACGACAGGGCTGTTATATATCTGGGACTATATATAGCGCAATCTTACCTTAAGATAGACGTGCCGGATTCGACAGTCTACTACCTGGAATACGTCACTCCGCTGGCCGAGAAGAATAATGACAAAGACCCTTTTTCCGTAATATACAATACTTACGGCCTTTATACACTCAATTATAGCCTGAATTACAACAAAGCTCTGGATTATTTCATGCAGGCGATGGAGTGCGCCGACGATATAGATAATAAAAGGCGTTATGTAGTAATACTGAACAACCTTGCACATACCAATACGTTGAGGGCGGATACGGCAGGCCTGAAATACGCCCTCGAGGTTCACGAAAAAGGTAAGGAAAGCGAGAATAAATTCTTTATCTATGCGGGAGCGTTAAACAGTACGGCGCAATACCTGCTTAGGAAAGATTATAAAACAGCTCTCCGGTATATAGAAGAGGCGGTGGCTCTTTCACCGGAATTCGAAGGAAAAGGGGAAGCATACACTCTTTATGCCGATGTACTGGCGGCGCTGGGCAGGGATAAGGAGGCCGAACGCTACTACCGACTGGCGCTGGATACCGTACCATACGAGGATGCATCGTCCGTGGCCGGCCTTTGCCGCAGCTACGGCAATTACCTTATGGACAAGAAACTTTACGCCCAGGCGGCCGAGGTTTACCGCAGGGGAATAGAGATATCCCTCCAGAACGGCCATTACCTCTACAGGCATACGCTCTACCTGGGGCTTTCCGAAGCCTACGGAAAACTGGGAGACAAAGAAGGGGAAATCAACAATTTCAGGATATACCACTCTCTCTCCGACAGTATTTTCAACGCCGAAAAGGAGCGCTCCCTGAACGAGATGTGGGTAAAATATGAAACCGAAAAAAGACAGAAGGAGCTTAAGGACAAGGAGCTGCTCCTGGTAAAAGAGAATCGCAAAGTACAGGTCTCCGTACTCATAATACTACTCCTTCTCATAGCAGCGGGAGCTTTCCTGCTGCTGTACCACCGCAAGAACAGGATGTATGAACAACTCGTGCGCCAGCACCAGGATTACCTGCAGAGGGAAAAAAGGTACAGGTCGGTTATGATCGCGGGGGGCCCCGAAGGGCAAAAAACACATGATTCGACGGACGACGGTAAAAGGGAAAACCTTTTCCGGAAGATAGAGGGCCTGATGGAAGATAAAAAAATTTATCGCGACAAGGAGATAACCGTAGACAAACTGGCCGAGGAGCTCCAGTCGAACAGGTCATATATTTCCGCCGCCATAAACCAGTATGCCGGAATCTCTTTCAAAAACTATATAAATTCGCTCAGGATCGCCGACGCGGTCTCGGTGCTGTCGGACCCGGCGGACGAGACCCCGGTCAAGCAGCTTTCCGACGATCTGGGATTTAACAACCTCACGTCGTTTTACCGCGCCTTCCAGAAAGAGACCGGCGTACCGCCTTCTCATTACAGGCGCGAAGTGATACGCATGCGTAAAAGCGACGATAAGGACGAAGAATAGCCTCCAAAGTTTTTACAAAACGTATAATTGACGTTTTGTAAAAAGATTCCTTTAGGATTTAACGGGCCGGCGGCATAACTTGCACTCAAAATTATCTGACCCTAAAATCCTAATAGTTTTATGAAAAAAGTATTTCTTTTATTTTCAGCACTCACATTATTACTGGTTTCCTGTAATAAGGAGACTACGGAAGAGACCGACGGAACCGTTACCATTTCCGTTGAGTACGTCAACAAACTCATTACTCCGGAAATAGCCATGGGCGATCTCGGGGTCAGGCTTACCGGCACGGCCACCATAGAGCGCCAGATGCCCGAAGACGGCAAATTAACAGAAATTCCCGCAGGGAGTTATAAACTTCTAATCACGAACAATACCGAAAAATCGGCTCCTTCTTTCGATCCGGAATATTCCTTCGAAGAAACGATTACCGTAACGGGCGGGAAAGATACTGCCGTAGCGGCAAAGATGAAACAGACTTCGGCCGGAATTTATTTCGTCTACGAAGGCACGGAGGGAGTAACACCCGAAGCGGCCATAACTGCCGGATCGCTCAAATACGAGGGCGCCGATAAAGAGGCGGTAGGTTATTTCACTCCGGGAGCGACCACGGTTACCGTAACCTCCGGTGGCCACGCTACCGAAATCAACGGACAGCCCGGGCTTATAATCAATACAAATGAGGGAATACATTACGAAGTATTGCTCGCACAAACCCATGGTGGTGTCACGGCAGTCGTATATAAGTACGATACCGTTACGGGAGAAGAACTCGGAATCGACGCGCCCGGCGAGTTGTCGATGGAGTTCACCGGGGCAGCGGGAGTTTATTACGGAGCGACGGAAAACGGTACGGGCCGTTTCACCATCACGTTTACCGCAGGCGACGGCGCTGCGCAGTTCGTAATGGAAGCATACAGCGATATGTTTGCGGATCCCGACGCTTTCGGTCCTGCAACGGGAGCATATTCCGTTTCCGACACCGAAAAACTTTTCGGTGTATCAGCGGGGAAAGTCCAGGGAGAAGAGCTTTCCAACACATACTACAGGTTTTCCAAAGACGGTAAGACCTATTCGGCAGTTACTATCGGCGAAGGCGATATAATCCTGGGAACGAAAGACGGAAATTACACCATGGCCGCAAACCTGAAAGGAAAGGAGACGCTTTACGGTTACGACCTGAGTAAAATATCGTTCTCATTCGAAGGAGCCGTCGAATTCGTTAACGAATCCCCGGCAATAGAGTTCGTCGAGGACAGCATGCCGTCGCTGATGACATATTATTACGCGCCGCACAGGCAGTACGAACATGCCATGCTCGAATTCGAAATAATGGCCGATATACCCGGAGCGTACGATTGCATGGTTGTGAGGGCTTTTGTGGACGTACCGGAAGGCGACCCGGAAAGGGCTGTATACGAAGGCCTGTACCGTTACTCCCCGGCACAGACACCTCTCACATTCGCTCCCGGATATATCGATGAAGAAGGGGAGCCGAGGGGTACTTATTCGTACAAAGCCGTAAATGAAAACGGGGTAACAGTACTGAAAGACATCGTATTACTGGACGGCGGCACGGTAAGTATGAAGCTGGCGGAGCCTTACAACCCGGAATGGCGCAACCAGAAATATGAAGTACTCGTTTATGGAACCGGTATGGATACCGAAACCGGCCAGCGCACAACGGTCGCTTACAAATCTCTCAACCACGTACCCGTAATCGACAATACTCCCGGAGAAGATGAACTCTACAATATGGAATTCACGGAAGCTTCTTCGGTATACTACGGGGATTATCCTGACTACGGTTTCTCCAACTCTACCATACAATTTACAGTTACGAAAGACAATATCGCCTATTACCTCCAGTTCGACCTCTATATGGAGATGGTGGACGGCAGGCTCGAGATCGTACCGGGCACCTACACAGCCTCTTCGGAGCGCACGAAAGGCATCTTCTATAAAGGTTTCTTCGACCCCAAGAACGGGCTCGTACTGAGCTGTATGACCGCCCTTGACATGAATAACTGGACGGCTCCCATCTCCGCGGGGATAACCGGAGGCACGCTGGGAGTGACCAGGGACGGCGACAATTACAGTTTCGACATCCAGGTCACGGGTGTAAACTATACGAATAAAGACTCGTACATAACGGTTAACGGCTCTTATGAGGGTGAAGTAAAATTCTCGAGTAAGCGCGGAAGCCCGATGTCAGGGCCTAAAATCTCAACGATACGGACCGAAAGGTAATCAATTATAGGGTTAATAGTGTATTAGGGTTATGCCGCGGCTTTCAGGTCGCGGCATAATCTTTATTATGGATTGGCCATCCGGACCGGCAAGCAACAGGAAGCCGAAACATGGATTCTCCCGCATCGGCTTCACTTTCCACGCAAGCCGGTTTTCCGGGGTGACAGGACTACAAGTTCAAAGAAACGTGGAAAACCATTCTGCAGAATATGTATTGAATAAGAAGGCTGTTCATAAATGAATTCGGTACAACTTCCCTGTTTAAAATACAAAACCCACGCCGTGGGCGCGGTTTTTCGATATTACTGTTTATTGTGGGCGTACTGGATTAGCGTCGCCCCCGCTCCGTGATCCAGACTCGCGCCCGTTATGGTGTGCAAAACGAGCGAAAGTTGCAATCTGCGATGATCTTCTTTTTCAGAATATGCCTCTCAAAGTAAACTCTGAAGCATATTCTGCAAAAGAAAAACCACTCTGACGAGTGGTTTCAACTTCCTTTAGTTTTGTGAGCGCTACTGGATTCGAACCAGTGACCCCTACCCTGTCAAGG
>CAKUKW010000053.1 GCA_934663885.1 uncultured Tidjanibacter sp. | reverse complement strand
AATCCCGCGTGAGTTCCATATATTCCGCCGTATACCCGCCGCCTCCGGACTCTATGATAAGGGTGTGCTCCTCTACTATTCCCGCACTGCGGGAAAACTCGAGCATAACGCGTTTCGGGGACATTCCGGCAATAGAGGACACAACACATTTCCTTGAGACATGCAGGCCCAGTTCGGCCGCAATTTTAGTGAATTCCTCTTCCATGCCGGCAGGGATAATAGCAGAAAAAATACCATCGGAAGCCAATAGCCGCGAAGTGCATGATAAAAGTTCGGCATAGGAAAGCGATCCTGTATGGCGCGCGGCAGACCTCGCCCCGCAAAGCGGGAGCAGTGAACCGACGAAATAGGGAGGATTGGCGATAATGTGAGCGTATTTAGTATCCGATTGCGTGGCAAAATCCTGAACCGGAAGATTGAACAGGCTAACCCTGTCGCCCCATCCGGACGCGGCGGCATTCTCCAAGGCCTGCATATAACTGCCTCTATCTATTTCGACCGCGTCTATTGTGGCACCCATATTTTCAGTCCTTTGGGCAAGCATGAGCGCTATAAGTCCTGTTCCGGTTCCTATATCGAGGTATTTTTTATCATCCGGCCTGACGCGAGCCCAGGCGCCCATCAGTACACCGTCGGTGCCCACTTTCATTGCGGCCCCTTGCTGGTGGACGGTAAACTTTTTGAAACGGAAAAACGAATTGCCCATCGTTATTTTTTAAGGAATCCGTCGATACCGGCCCCGAACAGGGCGAAGTCGTATTTCACCGGATCGGCCGGGTCGAATTCCCTGAGCGAGGATGTTATTTCTTCGACAGCTTTCCAGTCGTCCTGCCTGCGTGAAAGCAAACCGAGCGAACGCCCCATATTCCCGGAATGCACATCCAGCGGGAGATAAAGCGCCGAAGAAGGAATCCTTTTCCACATACCGAAATCCACTCCTCTGCCGTCATCGCGTACCATCCAGCGCAAATACATATTCAAGCGTTTACAGGCCGCTTTTTTATCTATCGAGGAAACATGCTTTTCGCAGTGGCGGTCGTGACTGCAGCAGAAAAATTCACGGCGGAACCCGGAAATGACACTCCGTATGTCGCCGCTTTCTTCATATTTGTCCTGGAAAAAACCGCCCAGGCCGCCCAAGTCTGTATAAAACCGCCTGAGCGCGAGTATGAAGTCGCGGAAATCACGTCCGTTGAAAGTACGGTGTACATATTTTTCCAGCGTTTCAAGTTCGGCCGGAGAGGCGTTCATCGTGAAATCATAAGGGCGTCGATCCATAAAATCAATCATCCGCCTGCCGCTTTTGACGATGGCTTTACGGTTACCCCACGCTATAGTAGAAGCAAGAAAACCCGCTATCTCGCGATCCTCTGCTTCCGTAAACAGGTACGGAACCGATATAGGGTCGTTCTCGATGAAATCATGAGAATTGTATTTATCGTGGAGATGATCGAGCAACTCCTTCAACTCGTCTTTACACATATAACCTCCTACAGTCCTATTCACTTTATCGCCAACGCCAGCCATAGTCATACCCTTACATTATCAGCCCGTCGCTCATAACTATTTTCCTGTCACCCATCGCGGCCAGGCCTTCGTCATGGGTGACTATGACAACCGTTTGACCGAACCGCTCGCGCAGGTCGAAGAAAAGACGGTGTATCTCTTCCCTGTTCTTCGTATCGAGGTTTCCGGAAGGCTCGTCGGCAAGCAGCACGGCAGGCGAATTTATAAGGGCACGAGCGATAGCGATCCTCTGCTGCTCTCCGCCTGAAAGCTCTGCCGGCTTATGGGTAGAACGGTGCGACATATCGAGCATGGCGATTAGTTCCGCAGCCTTTTTTTCGACGGCCTCCCTGTCGTGTCCGCCGATATAACCGGGGATGCAAACGTTTTCGAAAGCAGTGAACTCGGGAAGAAGGTGATGGAACTGGAAAACGAAACCTATCTTATTGTTGCGGAAATTTGATAATTCCCTGTCATTGAGCTTTTCAGTCTGGACGTTATCCACTTTAACCATGCCTGAATCTATCCTGCTGAGGGTACCGATGATCTGAAGCAGCGTGGTCTTCCCCGCCCCGCTGGCGCCCACAATGCACACCACTTCTCCCTGCTCCACGTCCAGGGATACGCCTTTAAGTACTTCCAGCGCCCCGTAACTCTTGTGTACCTCGCGTACCTCTATCATCTTTTTACGCCCCATTTTCTTTATATATGTTAAAAAGTTTTACAATATCGGCGGCTTCCTTTACGTCGTGTACCCTTAGTATGGACGCTCCCTTGCGGAGGCATTCCCAGTTGAGCGCCACCGTTCCAGCGAGCGACTCTCCGGGGGTATTACCGAGAATCTTGTATATCATAGACTTGCGCGACACTCCCGCCAGTACAGGATAACCCTCTGCACATATCGTTTCAAGCCCGGCAAGCAATTCGTAATTCTGTTCCGCCGTTTTGGCGAACCCGAACCCCGGATCTAATATAATATTCCCCACACCCCTTCCCGCTAAATATTCGGCCCGGCGCAGGAGGTAACTCCGGACATCGAGCGCCACGTCGTCATATTCGGTATGTTTTTGCATATCTGCCGGCGTACCTCGCATATGCATCGCAATATAAGGTGCGTTATGGAAAGCAACCACATCTATTATAGCGGGGTCGAGTTCTCCTGCCGATATATCGTTTATAATACACTCACCGAAACGCGACAGCACGCCACCGGCCACTTCCGCCCTGAAAGTATCCACAGATATTATCAAATCGGGAGCGGTTTCTTTTACGATCCCGACTCCGAGAATGACCCTTCGCAACTCTTCGGCTGCATCGACTTCGGGAGCGCCGGGCCGTGTGGAATACCCGCCTATATCTATAATAGCCGCACCCTGCCCTTCGATTTCTCTGACGCGCGCGACTACCGATTCCGGAGAGAATCTGCGACTCCCCGAGAAGAACGAATCCGGCGTAACGTTCAGTATGCCCATTACCTGCGGACGGTTGAAGTCCAGATGGCGGCCGTTTATTTTCATTTTTATTAGCCTGCCGTTCTTTTATAATTTCTAAATATGCTGTCAAGTCCGAGTACCTGCGGCCACACCATGGTCCGTTCGTCGTTACGGATAACATACCCCGCAAGCAATTCCCTTTCAGCGTCGCTCATCTGGCTCGATATACGGGCCTCAACTTTTGTGCGGCACGTATTGTCGCGGGTAATCACCCTCTCTATACGCAACTCTTCAGGCGCCGACACCGTCACCACGGCATCGAGCTGCCCGGCAAGTCCGGCATCGAAAATTATGGCGCTCTCCAAAATAACATACCCGGCCATGTGATTACCCAAAAGGCGTGACCACAAATCGAAATCACGCATTACCGCCGGATGTACCAGTGAGTTGAGCATGTTGAGTGCGAATTTATCCCTGAACACTTTTTCGGCCAGAAACGTGCGGTCAGGCTCATTGCCATGGTAGGAAGGGGTTCCGAAAAACCTTTTGATATCCTCTGCAAGCCTGGTATCTTCAGACATCAGTTCCTATGCCCTCCTGTCCGAATCGTAAACGGGAACGCCAAGCATACCGAACATCCGGCAAACCGTACTCTTCCCGCTGCCGATACCGCCCGTAACGCCTATCTTAACTATTTCGACGGGGGTCATGGCTCAACCTCGGGAATATTGCCCATGGATACTATCTTGAGGTCGGTGTACCGCAACGATATTATGTTCTGCAGGGAAAGCGGGGAAATAACCACGGCTCTCGGGTCTATCGAGGAAGAAGTTATCTCTATATCGTCCCACGTAAGCGGAATCTCCTTACGGCTCGCGTAACGCTGCGAAAGGATTTTGTACCCCGTAGCCTCCACAACCACATTCGCGCGCAGCAGTGTCCCCTCTATGTTGAACCGCACGGGAACTTCGGCGGTATAGACCGACTGAAGCTTAAGCGTGTACCAGAACAGGAAAGAGAGCCCCAGGATAACAAGGAATGCGGGCGATATGTACTTACGGAGCCTGCTCCACACCCAATTCCAGGCCCTGCCCACAGGCCCCTTGATCTTATTGAACCATTTCGGAATAAACGAAAATACCCTGCCGAACCATGCGCCCGGCGAAACAGGAGCCTGCTCAGGTGAAGAGCTACCCCCCTGGTTCGCAGCCTCCTCGGCCATAATTCCTGCGGTAACTTCGCTTTTATGTTTTTTTCGAGTTGGTTTCATCTTACAAAAATAGGAAGAAACGGATTAAAAAACCAGAAACCGACGGCATAATTTAGCTTTTATTTACAATACCGGAAAACTATTATCCGCGTGCTGCGGTTAGTCCCTGTACAATATGTGCGGCAGAAGCCTCTCCCCTCCCGATCATTCTGATATTTAATTTATTATCCCTACATTTATTTTAAGGCCGCCCTGCCACTGTTTTTACGGGACTTAAACTTCTTATGCATAAAAAAGTCTCATTGCGGTTCCCGGTTCCTCCCTTCGCGTTTATTTTTGTTCCCTTCGCTGTTTCGTGATCGACTTAAGAGGCGGAGAGTATCAAACCCCTTAGCAAGAACCTATTGGCTAAGTTTGCCACAAATACAACGATGGCGCGGTGAAAAATCACCGCGCCATCGTTGTAAATATATTTCCAATATTCTATCAGCCACTTGATAAGGCCGGGAAAACCACGCCCTATTTGGCAGCCTTTTCCTTATCGTACCTTTCGTTAAGAGCCTTCAATACGTCCTGAGTTATGCTAAGGCTCGGGTCGGCATGAAGTATCGGGCCCGAAGTGGTCGTACTGATAATCATAGCATACCTGTTGTCGGCATTGAGCTCCTTTAGGTAATCGGTTACCGAAAAGAATATCGTGTTGTTGATAACCTGCTCTTCTTCGGCAAGTTCGTTCATGAGTTTCTCGGCATCCTGTCGGATTTGCATATCCTGCTGCTGCAGTTTCTGCTCCATCTCGGAAAGCTGCAGACGGGTTGCAAGACCTTTCTGTGCTTTTTCCTGATAATCCATATAATCCCTCTCGAAGCGGCTCTGTTTATTCTTGATCTGGGACTCGGCTTTCTCGTATTTAACCCTGAAATCGCTATTGAGATCGGTAGCCATATTATATCCCATTATCAACGAATCGGTATGTACATACACGATCAGCCCGGGAGCGTGTTCGACTTTCTGAACTTCACGGCTACTTCCCGAATTGTCGGCAGTAACACCGGTATTACGGTTCTGGCAACCGGCCAGCAGGCTTACGGCAACCACGGCCGCGATAATCACTTTTTTCATAATTAAATTTTATTTTATTTTTAGTTAATTTCAGATATTACAAGAGTCAAAGATATATATTTTCCGCGAAATGAGCGTCTATTTACATATCAGTAATATGCGTTACCGATTTTTCAGATTATTATGGAGAAGATTCACGACCTTTAATTAACTTTACGGAAAAAATCGGAAAACCATGTACGAATATATAAGCGGTAAAATCGCAGAGCTCAATCCCGCCTATGCGGTGATCGATGCCGGCGGAGTCGGATACCTTATAAATATTTCACTCCAGACCTACACGGAAATTGAGAAAGCGGATTCAACCCGCATTTATATCCATTTCATCATAAGGGAAGACGCCCAGATACTTTACGGCTTCGCCACGAAACATGAGCGCGAACTTTTCAGGCTCCTCGTAAGCGTTTCGGGAGTAGGCGGAGGTACGGCGAGGATGATCCTTTCGACATATTCCCCGGCGGAGTTGAGCACCATTATCGCTACCGAAAATGCCTCGCTATTGAAGAATGTGAAAGGTCTCGGGCTCAAGACCGCACAGAAGATAATTGTCGAGTTGCGGGATAAAATGCTCGGACTGGAGAGCCAGATCGGCAATACGGGCACGTCGTTTACGGCGGTAACCGGCGAAACATATACCGAAGCCATTTCCGCATTGGCTATGCTCGGTTTCGGGAAAGGCGCTTCGGAAAAAGTGGTAAAGTCCGTCATACAGGAAAATCCGACCGCACCTGTCGAAGAAATAATAAGGCTGGCGCTAAAAAAATTGTAGTGAAATTTTAATCCGGGATGCTTGTTTGTTAATATAAAAATATTTAAATTTGTCTATCAGTATTTTACACAAACTAATTTTTACTTCAACATTTAACTATTATGAAAAAAATCTTACTTTTAGCGGCAACCATATTATCTGTCGCTTTATTTGCTTCATGTGAAGGTAGCGGTACTCCCGGGGGAAGTATTTCTGTAAATCCCGGCACGCTTAACTTTACGGCCGATGGCGGTTCCGATTATGTAACTGTTTCCGGAAGCGACTGGACTGTTACATCCAACAATCCGAGCTGGATCACCGCAGTCAAGGAAGGTAATTCGGTTAAAGTGACCGTAGGCGCAGCTACCGAAGCCAGGACCGGCTCCGTGACCGTTGCTTCGAGCACCGACTCCAAGGTGGTGAACGTAGTTCAGGCGGCCCCCAGCGGAGGCGGGGACGTTATATTCGACGACTTTGAAAGCCACACAGACTTTGCCATTAACTCTCCGGGTACGGTCGGATGGAGTTATATCGACGTCGACGGATACGTAACCTATGGTGTGGGAGAAAATGACTACCCGAACAGGGAAGAGCCGATGGCAGCAATGATCTTCAACCCGTCCGTGGCCGGCGTTACTTCCTCCGGTGGTTTTAACTTCGATCCTTACGCGGGAAATAAATACCTTGCCTTTTTCGCATCCGCCGACGCATCCGGCCCGGTTGTCAACAACGACTGGTTCATATCTCCCGAATTAAACTTCGGCGGAGTTGCCAAGGTTGCTTTCTGGGCAAAAGGCTTTACCGCTGAGTACGGACTCGAGCGCATGAGAGTAGCCTATTCCACCGGTGGCAAAACCGTAGCCGACTTTACCAACGTACTTACTACCGGTAGTTATGTAGAGGTTGGGACAACGTGGACAAGGTATGAATTCGATCTTCCCGCCAACGCGAAATATGTTGCAGTAAATTGCGTTTCTCCTGACCGATATTCGCTGTGTATTGACGATATAGCTATCGGAACGGGTACTTTACCCAATATGGCGCCTCCCGCCGCGGCGTTTGCTCCGCAGGCCGGCATGGATGCTACCCCTCTTTACAGGGCCAGAATAAAATAAATATTCTTCCGTTCTTTTAAGAAAGGTGCTGCGCTACCAAGTGCAGCACCTTTTCTCTTATATTTTGAATTACCAACCTAATATTTTACAGTAAATTACCTCATATTATTCCAGAAAGAAAGGGCATACGCACATCATAGTATGGCTGCACCCGTGAAAATTATTTTCAACATTCCATTAACATTACATAGTTATTACGAATTATGGAATAACTTTGTTCCAAATTTTTCAATGCTTGCGTGCCGGGCAGAATCGGCTCATACACGGGAGGTTAATCATATAATATGGAACCTATCTATACTGTAATTGTTATCATCCTAATGATCCTCGCCGTATCGGGACTCGCGGTGGGGGTATCGAACGACGCGGTAAACTTTCTCAATTCGGCACTGGGCTCAAAGGCGGCTTCGCGGCGCGTTATTTTCACTGTTGCCTCGATAGGTATTATTGTAGGCGCAATGACATCGAGCGGAATGATGGAAGTGGCCCGAAGCGGTGTTTTCCATCCTGAAATGTTCAGTTTCAGGGAGGTAATGATGCTGTTCCTGGGGGTTATGTTCGCCAACGTCATCCTGCTCGACCTGTTCAATACCTTCGGCCTGCCGACTTCAACTACGGTCTCATTGGTATTCGGGCTCCTGGGAGCAGCCGTAGCGGTAACCACCATAAAGATTTCCGGCAATCCCTCGCTGACGGCGTCCGATATGGGCGACTACATAAATTCAGGTAAAACGCTGGCAATTGTAGGGGGTATACTGGCCTCTGTAGTCATAGCGTTCATTGCAGGCGCCATAGTCATGTTCGTTAGCCGCCTGATATTCTCCTTCAGGTACCAGAAAGTATTGAACCGTTTCGGTGCGCTGTGGTGCGGAATCGCATTCACCGCCATTATTTATTTCGCCGTATTCAAAGGGCTCAAGGATTCGGGATTAATGAGCCCCGAATTCAAAGAGCTTGTACAGTCGAATATGATGGTCTCGCTGCTTATCGTCTGGGCTGGCAGCAGCATACTAATGTTCATACTCCAGAGGCTTAAGGTTAATATACTTAAAGTGACTATATTGGCGGGAACCTTCTCGTTGGCGCTGGCGTTCGCAGGTAATGACCTGGTAAACTTCATAGGTGTCCCTATCGCCGGACTCGATTCGTATAAGATAGTCGCGGCTGCCGGTGGCGACGATACCATGCTGATGGGTCAGTTGAACGACCCCGTCGTAGCCAACCACTGGCTCCTGTTGGCTGCGGGGGTGATAATGGTGATAACGTTGTGGACCTCCAAAAAGGCACAGAGCGTAAGCGAAACCGAGATCAATCTGGCGAAACAGGACGAGGGCACAGAGCGTTTCGGTTCGACGGCATTTTCCAGGACGATAGTAAGGGGCGCGGTCAATATCAACAAATGGTATGAAGACCACATACCCCAATCGGTACAAAGGGCTATCAACAAAAGATTCCTGCCGCTCAGGCCCAAGGAAAAAGCCGGACGCGCGCATTTCGACCTTATAAGGGCGACGGTAAACCTTACTGTTGCCTCCATACTCATAGCCATGGCGACTTCCATGAAACTCCCTCTGTCCACTACTTATGTAACGTTCATGGTAGCAATGGGCTCTTCTCTTGCCGACAAAGCATGGGGAAGGGAAAGCGCAGTATACCGTATTACCGGAGTAGTTACCGTAATAGCGGGATGGTTCGTAACCGCGCTTATAGCTTTTATTATTGCCATGATCGTGACCTACGCCCTTATGTGGGGAGGAACGGTTTCAATTATAATAATCAGCGTTATCTGCGTTTTGATGTTCATTCAGAGCTCGGTTACCCACAAGAAACGCGAAAAGAAAGCGAAGAAAGCCGAAGAAATTGCATCGGGGACCGTCAACGGAACGGGCGACGTGATGGAAAGTATCGTTGACGATATCCGTGACGTAATGACCAAAACCACCGACATATACAGCAAGACGATCAAAGCCACACTTGACGAAGACCGAAAGACGCTGCGCGAGATGGTGAGGGAATCGAACGATCTTTTCTACAATGCCAGGGAGCGCAAATATGCGGTAATGCCCACATTACAGAGGCTACAGGACAACTTCATAGAAGCCGGTCATTTCTATGTCCAGGTAGTCGACTATATCAGTGAAATGACCAAGGCGCTGGTACACATCACACGCCCGTGTTTCGAGCACATCGACAATAACCACAAGGGAATGAGTACCGAGCAGGTGAAGGATTTGCTGCGGATCAACAACGACGTGTCGATGATATACGCCCGGATCATTAAAATGCTCGAAGAGAATAACTATGACGATATCGACGATATAATGGACATGCGCGACGAGTTGTTCGACACCATCAGTGTGGCCATTAAGAACCAGTTGCGCCGCATCCAGTCGAAATCGACCAGTACGAAAGCCAGTATGCTTTACCTCACGATCCTCAACGAAACTAAAACGATGGTATTGCAATCGCGTAATCTGCTCAAGTCGCACCGCTACTTTATCGAGAACCAGGATCCCCTTAACGACATATAGAAAGGCTTAACGGGCGGAGTATACCTACAACATACCTCTATCATAGAGATAACCTCAGGCCTGGCGAAGGATAATTTCCGCCAGGCCTGTTTATTCGCGAGGTATAAAGCAGCAATGCCTTATCGGAGAAAATGCCATTATTAGGTTATACGCCGGGCTTGAAGTTAAAGACGGCCATACGTAAAAATATATTGTTACCTACGCACTAATTCCGGATTATCGCCGTTAAATTTTTGTATGCGCCGTAAGGTAGTCGAGTGGCAGGATATGGCGTTAACCAAAAATTTGTATCTTTGCCTGTCAACAGAGTTATAATATTTTATGCACCTTCTAAGCCGGAATATCTTTTTCACAGTTGCATTTATGCTTATTTCCGCCGTATTCCTGTTTTCAGGATGCAGCGACGACAGCGAATTGCGGTCCAAGGAAAACGAAACGATACTT
>CAKUKW010000052.1 GCA_934663885.1 uncultured Tidjanibacter sp. | reverse complement strand
CCTTGAGTGGACCTCTACGGACGTCGTGCGCAAGATAAAATTCCTTATAATGAAACTCGGCCACCGGAAGATCAAGGTGGGCCACGCCGGAACACTCGACCCGCTTGCCACCGGAGTCCTGCTGGTCTGTATAGGCAAGGCCACCAAGACTGTGGAAAAGCTGCAGGCCGAAGAAAAGGAATATGTCGCCGAAATTATTCTGGGCGCCACTACGCCAAGTTACGACCTCGAGCACCCCGTAGACGCGACCTATCCGTGGGAACATATTACATGCGAAGCGGTGGGGCAGGCACTGAAATCGCTGGAAGGGGAACGCCTTCAAACGCCCCCTGTATATTCCGCCAAAAAGATCGAAGGCCTCCGTGCCTACGAATACGCCCGCGAGGGTACGGAAGTGAAAATGCGCGAGGCGCTCATCAATATTTATGAAACGGAGCTGCTCGAATGCGATCTGCCCAGAATTAAGATAAGGGTCGTATGCAGCAAAGGGACATATATACGTTCACTCGCCAGGGAAATAGGGGAAGCACTCGGCAGCGGCGCCCACCTGGTTTATCTCAGGCGCACCCGTAGCGGCGGTTTCAGGGCGGAAGACGGCTACTCCATGGAAGAGATCGTGGAGGCGCTGAAAATAAAGCCGGAAGATTGCCAATAAAAGTAATCGCCGGGCTTGGGGAACGCTCATAAGCGGCCAGGACAATATTTAGAGAAAATTATACGTTACTGAAACAAATTCGTTTTTTTTACGTATATAATCTGTTATCCGTCGTCCATTTTCAGGAACCTTGGTTCGCCGGACTCATCACTACATATCTAACAGTCTAACAGGGAGAAATGAAACTTTCACAGTACAACTACAATTTTTCGCCCAAACTTCTCGCACAATACCCTACCGAGAACCGCGACGAATCGCGCCTTATGGTGGTGGAACGCAAAACAGGAAAGATAGAGCACCGTGTGTTCAAAGACATACTGGATTACTTCAAAGAGGAAGATGTTTTTATCTTCAATAACTCGCGGGTATTCCCTGCCAGGCTCTACGGCAACAAGGAGAAAACAGGGGCGGAAATAGAAATATTCCTTCTCAGGGAGCTTAACGCCGACCTGAGGCTATGGGACGTGCTGGTCGATCCGGCGCGCAAAATCCGCATAGGCAATAAGCTCTATTTCGGGGAGGACGACCTTCTGGTAGCCGAGGTAATCGACAATACGACCTCGCGCGGCCGCACACTGCGTTTCCTTTTCGACGGCACTTACGAAGAGTTCCGCGAAACGCTTTTCAAGCTCGGCGAAACCCCGCTTCCGCGATGGGTGCGCGATAAAGTAGAGCCGATAGATTCGGAGCGTTACCAGACAATATACGCCTCGGAAGAAGGCGCGGTAGCAGCTCCCACGGCAGGCCTGCATTTCAGCAAGCACCTGCTCAAAAGGATGGAGATAAAAGGTATCAACAGCGCCATGATAACGCTTCATGTCGGCCTGGGTAATTTCCGCACGGTAGACGTCGAAGACCTCACCAAGCACAAGATGGATTCCGAGAAAATACACATCAACGAAGAGGCGGCCGGAATGGTAAACAACGCCAAGCAGGGCGAGCGCCGCGTTTGCGCGGTAGGAACCACTGTTCAGAGGGCCATAGAGAGCTGCGTATCCACCAACGGAATGCTGAAACCCTTCGAGGGATGGACAAACAAGTTCATATTCTGTCCTTACGACTTCAGCGTCGCGGACTCCATGATATCCAATTTCCACCTTCCGATGTCCACGCAGCTTATGATGGTCTGCGCTTTCGGCGGATACGATATCATCATGCACGCCTACAAAACCGCCATCGACGAAGGATACCGTTTCGGCACGTACGGCGACGCGATGCTTATATTGTAATTACCCGTTCCAAATAAACCGGAAAAGCCCTGCGAAATTCGCAGGGCTTTTCTGGTATGCGTCAGCTAACTCATGAACAACAATCAATTGCGAGTTGCATCTTTAGAAAAAGATACTTAATCTTTACAAAACAGCCCGGTGCGTACACTATTTTTAAACCCACTTTTATCATCTGCCCTGGGGCGGCCAGAGCTTCGCTTTCCCGAAATACGCCGCCAGCGCCATGAGGTCACACCCTATAAGTTACAAAAATGTGGAAATATCGGAAAAATACAGCGACTGTCTGGTCAAACCTGCTATCATGAACAACTGCCCTGTATTTATCGCAAAGAAGAGAGCAACACTCTACGGCCACGCGTGGGTTCTGGATGGCTGGATGGAGCGAACGAGGATGAAAACCCGTGTCGGCAGCGACGGTTCGAGGCAGCCCTACGGCACAGAAAGGCAGAAACTTGTACACTGCAACTGGGGATGGGACGGCAGCCATAACGGCTACTACATTTCCGGGGTGTTCGATCTTAATAAGGGCGCTACTGTATTGGAAGAGGACGAAACAAGCTCTTCCTCCGTCCGCAATTACGACAGCGATTATTGCAGGATAATTACATACAGCAAACCATAAGTTTAAAACCGTAATTATGAAAAGGACGATAATAAAAATAGTTATACTGTGTGCTGTTCTACTGACCTTCTCCTGCGAGCCGCCAGAATGGCATTACGTAGGTCGATGGTAGCGGCATATTACAAATCGAACGAACTCAAACTTTATGAATTGGAAAACAAACTGATAAGCATTAGACTTTCAGACCTTAAGCTCTTATGCGATTTTCGTTCGACGGGAGAAAAAAAACCGAATACGGCCGCCTGTGCGAGAAACACAATGATATGTCCTATAACCGGAAATTTGAAGAAGTGTATCCCGGACAGGTTCCGAGGCATATGGATACCGATTTCACTGCAGTGGAAATAACGAGCGACGCCGATTGGGATGCGACGCGTCCGGCAGGAAGTTCTCTGGCCGATATTACAATGTTCCATTCGGTTTCCCCTAAAAAGTATATCGACAGCGGATATAAAGACAAATTCGACTGGAAGAAGGGTGACTATTATCCGTTGATAGAGAAATATTTTGGAGGATACCAATCAGGGAGTATTGCACAAGGAAAGAACGGCTATCATCCTTTCAGTAAGCCTGTCTCACAACTCAAGCCGGAAGATATGGTATTATTGTGAAGCGGGAATTGTCAGAGAATTGCTATTTTGGAATTCACCACCCTCCCGTCCGAAAACAAGATCCACCATATCACCGTGACGCTCACTACGGACGAAGGAGAAACGTTCTCGGACACAATCAGCATGACTTTCGAATAAGGGGATCATATACTAAGATACATAATTGCAATTACCAAAGCCATCCACGGGGATCGTTTCCGATAAAGTTGGATATCAATTTTATAACGCCACAGGAAGGTTATTACAAAAATAATTAGTATTTTTGTAATAGTTTTTACAAACCAGGATCAGAATGAGCGATCGCAGGATACTATATGTTTGTCAGGAAATAACCCCATACCTACCGGAGACCGAAATATCGGTCGAATGCCGTACACTTTCACAGGCAATGCAGGAAAAAGGGAATGAGATACGGACTTTCATGCCCCGCTACGGGGTCATAAACGAACGCCGTAACCAGCTCCACGAGGTCATCAGGCTTTCGGGCATGAACCTTATAATAGACGACAATGACCATCAGCTCATCATCAAAGTGGCTTCGATACCCTCGGCCCGTGTGCAGATCTATTTTATAGACAACGACGATTATTTCTCCCGGAAAGCCGTACTCCAGGATACCGAGACCGGGGAGTATTTTGCGGACAACGACGAAAGGGCCATATTTTTCGCACGCGGGGTATTGGAAACGGTGCGCAAACTTCGCTGGCAGCCTGGAATCGTCCATTGCCACGGATGGTTCTCATCGGTAATACCCATCTACCTGCGCAACAACTTCGCCGAAGATCCGCTCTTCCACGATCTTAAAATAGTCGTATCACTTTACGACGACGCTTTTCCCGGAACCCTGAATCCGGATTTCAGAAAAAAAATAGAGCATGAAGGGATAAAAAGCGAAAAACTGGAAATAATATCAACGCCTTCATACCAAAACCTGATGAAACTCGTTATTGATTACGCGGACGGAGTTGTGGTACGAACCGCGGCCCCGGATCCCGAACTAACCGCGTACCTGAAGTCGTCGGGCAAAAAAGTACTTCAATATGCCGATGTCTCGGGTGAAAATTATTTGGACAAATATCAGGAATTCTATGAAGATCTCTTCTAAAAACGTCGCAGTCAAGTTAGCAACATTTTCTTTCATAGCGCTTTTCACGGGGCTTACCTGTTGTACTAAAGTAGACGACAAACTTGGGCTGGATCTCGTTCCGGGAGATCAGATAATGTCGGTTCATATAGACACTTTCGGCATCGAAAAACTGCAACATGTTAGAACATACACGCAATTGGAAGATTCTGTAGTTACAAGCCTGTTGGGCTACTCGATAATAGGCAGCTACAGCAGCGAAACTTTCGGCAAGACACGGGCGGTTTCCATACTTCAAATGATGCCGGTTGAAGAAAAGAGCGTTCAGAGCGGGGGCTACGGTTTCGCCGCATCAGGCAACAGGCCCGACTCGGTATTACTCAGCCTCAAACCCACACTCCTTACGGGAGATTATGAAAAAGAGCAGACATTCATGGTTTATCCCCTCACAGACACCCTTTCAATAAATTCCACGTATTACAAAACGTTCGATTACGAGCGCATCAAGGACAAAGAAGCCATCCTTTCCTTTACCCTTTCGGGGAAATTCGACTCTACCCTCGTAGTGAGGGCTGAAATCACGGAAAAGGGAAACGCGTATATGAAAGAGTTCCTGTCGGATTCCACATATTATTATGAAAACCGTCCGAAATTCCATCAAAAATTCAAAGGCATTGTCATAGAGCCGGCGGAAAACTCACCTGTGGATGCAGCTGTTTACAGTCTGAATCTGGAGACTGCTTACTTTTATCTTTATTTCACTAATCCCGGGCGGGAGAAAGATACTTTGTTCGTTCCGCTTTATTTCCGCGATGACATAGACGACGATGATGTGCTGGATTCCGAAAAAAATATGTCCATAACCTCATTATCCACAGATTATACGGGTACTCCCGTCGAAGAGGCTTTAACGCTGACGAAGGAAATGACCCCTCAGCAGGTTACTTATGTGCATGGCTTCGGCGGGGTGACCACCAGGTTGGAATTCCCGGACGAATTCTTTGAAGCCATAATTTCGAAAAAAGTGAAAGAAGACAATCTGCTTTTCCTTAACCAGGCACTTATATACATAGACCTGCTCGACCACTCGTGGCAGGTAATGGACGAGTCGCATGCGCGTCTGGGCAGTTACTATTCCTACGTAGGCACTAAGGGGATTCCCGACTATTCATTGACAGATCAGTCCAGCTCCAGCGCAACTACTTATTATAACGGATACCTGAACCGTACTTACGGCTATTACTCGATGGATATCACCACGTTCCTTCATAATGCCATCAAAGAATACCAGAAAAAGAAGGACGGCAAAGATTACCGGCAGGAAAATATGCAGTACACCCTTGCGCCGACCTATAATATGACCGTTAAGAACGGCGAAACGGTGCTAAGGGGATACGGAAGCGAATCACAACATATATGGCTCGAGCTGACCTATACCCTTATAGAATAAGCAGTCGGTCAGCCGTCGGGCAACGAATAAAACAATAACCTAAAGCGAGCCTTTAGGTTATTGTTTTAAAAAGTGTTTATATTTGCACCCTGAAAATGAATTTCCCTGCCACAGCAGCGAAGTCATACAACGAAAACTTAATTTTACGACGCGAGCATAGGGATGCCCCTTTTTAATTACCTCCCTCGGTTAATCCCGCACCAGCGCTGCACGCTGACTGCCGGGACTCGGTCGGTGATTATTTGCTTCGCTAACAATTCACATCCGCCTCACAGCAGGCGACAAAACAATCTTATATGCGAGAAAATCTGGTGATCGTGGAGTCACCCGCGAAAGCGAAGACCATTGAAAAATTCCTTGGAAAAGATTATACGGTAAAATCGAGTTACGGACATATCCGAGACCTCTCTAAAAAGGAGCTCGGTGTAGACCTTGACAACAATTTCCGACCGCATTACGAGATCGATCCCGGTAAGGAGAAGCTCGTGGGCGAACTGTCGAAGCTGGCTGGCGAATCTAAAACGGTATGGCTGGCTTCCGATGAAGACCGTGAAGGAGAGGCCATCGCGTGGCATCTGGCAGAAGTACTCGAGCTTCCGCGTGAGAAGACCAAAAGGATAGTTTTCCACGAGATAACGAAACCTGCCATCATGGCCGCTATAGAGAATCCGCGCCAGGTTGACATGAATCTGGTCAACGCCCAGCAGGCGCGAAGGGTTCTCGACCGCATCGTCGGCTTCGAACTTTCGCCCGTACTTTGGAAAAAAGTGAAACCTTCGCTATCGGCCGGACGTGTCCAGAGCGTAGCTGTAAGGCTTATAGTGGAAAGGGAAAGGGAGATAATAGATTTCAGGACGACCGATTATTACCGTGTCACGGCCCAGTTCTTCGTATCTTCAAATCCTAAAAAGACTATTTTCAAGGCTGAGTTCGACCATAAGTTCGAAACGGAAAAACAGGCACGCGAATTCCTCGATTCCTGCACGGGAGCGCACTTCACCGTTTCCGCGAGCGAAAGCAAGCCAGCCGAAAAACATGCCGCTCCCCCTTTCACCACTTCCACTCTCCAGCAGGAAGCCGGACGCAGGCTGGGGATGTCGGTGTCGCAGACGATGTCCGTTGCGCAGAAACTCTATGAGCAGGGTTATATAACCTATATGCGTACCGATTCGGTAAACCTTTCGGGGCAGGCTATCGCCGCGTCTAAAGAAGAAATCGTAAAAATGTTCGGGAAAGAGTACTCCCACACGAAAACATATAAAACGAAAAGCAAAGGCGCCCAGGAAGCGCACGAAGCGATACGCCCATCCTATTTCAATATGCACTCGGTAGAAGGTACCCCCGCCGAGAAGAAACTTTACGACCTTATATGGAAACGGACGGTGGCGTCGCAGATGGCCGCGGCCAAAATAGAGCGCACAATAGTGCATATCGAAGTTACCGGATCGCCTTATAAGTTCGTTGCCAATGGGGAAGTAGTTCTTTTCGATGGTTTTATGAAACTGTATTCGGAAGCCACAGAGGACGAATCCGAAACAGGCGGACACAACGTCCTTCCGGAAATGAAACAGGGTGACGCACTAGGTTACAAAGACATTACCGCCACGCAGCGCTTCACACAGCCGCCTTACAGGTACAGTGAGGCGATGCTGGTGCGCCGGCTGGAAGAGCTCGGCATAGGCCGTCCCTCGACATACGCGCCCACTATCTCCACCATTATCAACAGGGGATATGTGATCAAGCAGAACAAACCCGGCGCAAAAAGGGATTACTCTCAGATCAGGCTGGAAAACGGCGTGGTGAGCAGTGGGATGCTTTCGGAAACCGTCGGGAAAGAAAAGGCGAAACTTACCCCTACCGACATAGGTATGGTGGTAAACGACTATCTCGAGCTTCAGTTTAAAGACATAATGGATTATAACTTCACGGCGAAAGTCGAGAAGGAGTTCGATGAAATAGCCGACGGGGATAAGGAATGGACAGCGATGATAGGCGACTTCTATTCGGGATTCCATCCCACGGTAGAGCACGCGCTCGAAACGCAGACCAGGCAAACCGGCGCCACGAGGGTGCTGGGTACTGACCCGAAGACGGGAGCCCAGGTGTCGGCGCGCATAGGACGTTACGGTCCCGTAGTCCAGATAGACGGGGTGGATGGTGAAAAACCACGTTTCGCCAGCATGAAAAAAGAGCAGCTTATCGCCACCATAACTCTCGAGGAGGCTTTAGATCTCTTCTCACTCCCGCGTACAGTTGGCGAGATTGACGGGCATGAAGCGGTTGTGGGTATAGGCAAATTCGGCCCTTACGTGCGCCATGACGGTAAATTCACTTCGCTGGCTAAAACCGACGACCCATACACGATAACGCTCGAAAGAGCTGCCGAACTGATAAAGGAAAAGAGGCAGAAAACATCGAAGGAGCCTGTCAGGACGTTCCCAGAGGATGCCGAAACCAATATCCTGAGAGGGCCTTACGGGCTGTATATATCTTCTAAAGGTAAAAATTACCGTATACCGAAGGGCAAAAGCGGGGAAGAGATAACATACCAGGAAGTAAAGGAAATTATCGAAAAGGCCACGGTAAAAGGTAAATAACGGCGGCCTGCACGATAGTTTAACGTAAAATTAATCTCAATGGGGGAATTTACTTCCCCTTTTTCTTTTTATACAACCCAAAAAACGATAATTTTGAGAATCCCGAATAGAAAAAGTTGTTCTTAAAAAATCAAGTATGATGAAAAAATTGTTATTTTTATTGCCGTTGCTGCTTTTCGGTGGAAAAGCCATGGCACAGGAAGACCTCAGGTATCAACTCCCTCCACAGGAGATTCTTGAGTTGGCCGACTTCCAGAGGGCTCCCTCGATCTCGATGGACAGTAAGCACACCAAAATGATCTTTTATTACCGGGACACCTACAAAACCCTCGGGGATCTCTCACAGGACGAAATGAGACTGGCCGGGCTAAGGATAAACCCGAAGACCAACATATCCAGCACGGTAACTTACATAAATAATATTAAATACAGGAATTTCAGGGATACTGAGCCGGTACAGGTCCACGGACTGCCCGCCAATCCAAAACTTTCTAATTTAAGATGGTCGCCGGATGAGACTAAAATAGCCTTTACCAATACCGCCGACACCGGCGTAGAATTGTGGTATCTCGACTTGGAAACGGGAGAGGCCAAAAAAGTAACGGACGCCATACTGAACTGTAATATAGGGGGGGCATACACCTGGACACCCGACAGCCGTAATTTCCTTATAAAAATGCTTCCGGCCGAAAGAGCCGAACTTATAGACGCGAAGAGCGCAATCCCGGCCGGCCCTACCGTGTCGGTAAGCGAGCCGGGTGTTAGGGCACAGAATTATACTTACCAGGATCTCCTGAAGAACGCTATTGACGAGGAAAATTTCGATATACTAACCACTTCAGAGATATATAAGGTTTCTCTCGACGGGGAAAAATCACTGTGGCTTCCCGCCGCGATATATACCGGTATGTCTTTCTCTCCCGACGGGAAATATGTTATGGTTACCACCCTGCACCGCCCTTATTCTTACATTGTTACCCTTAACAGCTTCCCCTCTCGCACAAGCATTTACGACGAATATGCCAACCTGGTAACAATATTCAACGAAAGGCCGCTCATAGAGGCAATGCCGCAGGGAATGATGGCGACAATCGACGGCAAAAACAATATCTCCTGGCGTGCGGACAAACCGGCCACTATTTACTGGACCGAAGCCCTGGATGGCGGGGATCCCGCAAAACAGGTCGAATTCCGCGACGAGGTCTTTGAAGTGGACGCACCGTTTACCGGGACGCCGAGGAGTATCGCGAAGACAATAGACCGCTTCGGCGGGATAACATGGGGCGACGAAAAGACCGCAATAATGGAAGATTACTGGTGGAACACCCGCAATACGCGTACTTACGTTTTCAATCCTTCCAAGCCGGACGAAAAGCCTTTAATAATTTCCGACAGGAACTATCAGGACGTCTATAGCGATCCTGGTTATTTCGACACAAAAAAGAACAAATACGGCTGGTATACACTTAACCTGAACGGTAAATCCGCTTACCTCATAGGGGAAGGATACAGCCCCGAAGGTAAGTTCCCGTTCGTGGATGAAATAAACCTAAGCACCAAAAAGAAGAAAAGGATCTTCCAGTCGACTTATACAGACAAGATACTCGATATATCCTCCATTCTCGACGCGAAACGAGGCGAGCTGCTGGTTATGCTCCAGTCTCCGACCGAATATCCCAATTTCTACATCCTCAATACACGAAGCAGGATCGCTCCCATCCCTGTTACCCACTTCGAGAATCCTTTCAAAAGCATACAGGATATCCACACGGAGGTCATAAAATATAAGCGTTCGGACGGGGTGGAGCTTACGGGCACCCTTTACCTGCCGGCGGGATACGATATGGAAAATAAAGAAAGGCTGCCGCTAATAATGTGGGCATATCCCACGGAATACAAGGACGCGGCTACGGCCGGACAGAGCACCGCAAATTCCAATGAGTTCACATATCCCAATTACGGTACGCCGCTATACTGGGTTACCCGCGGATACGCCATCCTGGACGACGCCGCATTCCCGATCATTGGCGAAGGTGATGAAGAGCCGAACGATACTTTTATCGCGCAGTTGGTAGACAACGCGAAAGCGGCAATAGACGCGCTCGACGAAATGGGGTATATCGACCGCGAGCGAGTAGCCGTGGGTGGGCATTCATACGGAGCTT